>CAJWLY010000184.1 GCA_913043155.1 uncultured Nitrospinaceae bacterium
GAAGATTTTAGAGATGTGAAAAAGGAGAATGTGGGCCGGCGAATTTCGTTCTGGGCCGCCCTCGTTTTTTCTATAGGTTTGACCGGATGGTATTATTTGACGAGTCCACCGGATTCCCCGGAGGTGCGTCAGATGCGCATGTTTTTCAAAGAGAATATCATGGAGGTGACGAAGTTCATTCGCCTGCCGTACGATGAAAGGGTCGAATTCGCGAAAAAAAAACAACATTCTTTTTATAGAACGTTTATTGAAGCTTCAGAGGTAGAAAAGAAAAAGATCAAAGCCCTGATTCATATCTCCTATGACTATACCCCCAACCAATACTGGTTCAATGTTCTTTTTTTGTGGGTGATTTTTTTTTCCACCTTCTGGTTTTTAGGGCTAATGGTAGAGGCTGTCGTCATTCTTGTCCGGAGTGATGATGCAAAAAGAAAACAACGTCACAGACAAAAAACCTCGTGAAGTCCGTGTTGCCTTGAGCCCCATGTTTTTTGGCGGCCTGATTCTGATTTTCGGGATATGGGGAGATGCGACGGTTGCGGCCGACTCGTCTAAGAGCGTTGAGCGGTTGATCGAGGAGACGAAAAAAGAAGCCCCCCCCGGATCTGCCGCCGATTTAAGAAAAAAGCGATTGGAACAGGGGGAAGGGTATTACCGTAGGTATTGCCAACATTGCCACGGGCCCGAAGGCCGGGGAAAAGGAAACGCTTCACCTTATCTACTACCCGCTCCCAGAAATTTTCATGCTGGGGTTTTCAAGTTTCGCTCCACCAAATCCCTAAATCTTCCTCTGTCGGAGGATCTTTTCCGTACCATCAAAAATGGACTTCCTGGAACCGCCATGCCTGGCTGGGGCGAGGTTTTGCCCGATGACGTGATCTGGGCCTTGGTGGAATATATTAAGACTTTCAGCAAACGGTTTCAGATGGAAAGACCGGAGCAAGGTTTCGATCCGGGACTCGAACCTCCATTGGATTTACTTTCGCTGAGAAAGGGGGAATCGCTGTACCGGGAGCTTCGTTGTTTCCGATGTCACGGAGACGATGGGGCTCGAACCGGTCCCTTGAAGGGGCAACTGAAAGACCACTGGGGAAACCTTTCTCTGGTTTATGACATCAATCAGCCCCGGCTCTATAAGGGGGGTGCTGCGGGTCTGGATATCTTTCGGACGCTGACCACCGGAATGGATGGGACGGCCATGGGGACCTATGATTTTCTGCGCGCGGACGAGCGCTGGCACCTGACCCATTTCCTTCAGTCGCATTTTAAGGGAGAGCACATTCGATTGAGTGAGACCGTGAATCCGGAGGTGCTGGTTGCTCGTGAAGTTGATGGACTCATAGACTTCTCGGTGGATCATCCTCTCTGGCAGACTGTTGCTCCGGTACGCGTGGCGCTCCATTCTCTCCGGATCCGTACCGCACCGGCGGCCATCGTAGAAATTAGGTCCTTGCGTAACGCCAAATCGATTGCGTTTCATGTGGAGTGGTCAGATCCAACCCCAGATAAGGCATTTGCATCGGCCCATTTTTTTCTGGATGCGATTGCGCTTCAGTTTGTAGAAAGGGGAGATCAAAATGGAAATGTCCCTTTCTTTGGTATGGGAGAGCAAGGGAAGCCGGTCAACATCTGGCATTGGAGAGCTGATGCGATGCAACAAGTTGAGCATGACGGCAAGTCTACCGCGGGTGGGGAAGATGAGACAATCCGGTTGTCGCTTGATCCGTTTCGCCGTTCACCGGTTGAAGAGTTGAACGCGGAAGGTTTCGGGAGGCTATCCGTACAGTCCCTTGAAGATCAGCAGGTCCTAGGCCGAGGCGTTTGGGCTGGCGGGCGCTGGCGGGTGGTTATGATACGCAACTTGAAAACGCCGGGTCCGCGCGATGTACAGTTTGAGGGAACGGACTCGATGTTGTTGGCTGTGGCGCTCTGGGACGGATCGGCCAAGGATAAAAATGCCAGTAAAGCAGTCAGCCTCTGGCAATCGTTAAAGATGAAGTAGGGTTCCTACCTTCAAATCAGGATCCGGGAATGGATGCCAATACGATTCGTTTTTTAATTTTTATCGCAGTGTTTGCGCTGATGCTGATTCTGGAAGCGTTTATTCCAAGACATCCGATTGTCGATTCGAAGCTTCGTCGGGTGGGGATTAACCTGACACTCACGGGCGTGAACATTCTGCTGGTCAAGCTGGTGTTCGGTGCGGCGGCGATTGGCGCGGCCAGGTTTGCCGAGGATCGGGGTTGGGGGCTCTTCAATTATCTGGAATGGCCGGATGGGCTGGAGTTTTTCCTGGCCATGGTTTTTCTCGATTTGATGATCTACCTCCAACATGTAGTGGTTCACATGATTCCCCTGTTTTGGCGGTTTCATGTTGTGCATCATTCCGACCTCGACCTCGATGTGTCTTCCGGCCTTCGCTTTCATCCTATAGAGATTCTAGGATCGATGGTATACAAGATCGGGATTGTTTTTGCGCTCGGACCCGATCCGCTGGCGGTTCTGGTGTTTGAGGCGATCCTCAACGGAATGGCCCAGTTCTCTCATTCCAATATCACACTACCGGAGAAGCTGGACTATGTCATGCGCTGGGTGCTTGTGACGCCAGACATGCATCGCATACACCATTCGGTGGTGGTGCAGGAAACCAATTCAAATTTCGGATTCAACCTATCTGTTTGGGACCGCATGCTGGGAACTTACATTCGGGATGCTATGAAACGGCAACCCGAAATTATCATTGGTGTCGATACGTTTCGCCGCTCCGAGGAAGTCTCTTTTCAAAAACTTCTGGCAATGCCATTTCGTAAGGTTCCTCAAGCGTACACCAATGCACCGTAAAACCCTCGAAGAAGCTGTGTGAAAATCGGCTGACCGAAGTGAAACCAATGGAATTTGTGTGAAAGACGTGTTTTAAATGGCCTGAGGAGACGAGCGGAATAGTAGTTCTCCTCAAAAATTGGGAAAACCTGATAGAATCCACCCCATGTCCCCACGTTATTATCTGATTTCGGCGATCCTTGTTGTTGCTCTAACGGTAGTTGTCAGTTGGTGGCAGCAGAAGAAAACAGCCCGCGAGGTGTTCGTTGTTTTCTGTAAGGTTCTGGTTCTTTTAGTTGTGCTTTTGGGTTCAGTGA
>CAJWLY010000185.1 GCA_913043155.1 uncultured Nitrospinaceae bacterium
CGATCGGGTACTTTTTGTTGATGGGCATGATCCTTTCCCGCGTTTCATTGTCGGTCGCATTGAGTGAGATGGCGAGATTTACATGGAGGTCTTCCTGCTGAAACTTTTTAATCAGGTCAACTTGTCCCGCTGTCGATAGTGTCACCTTGCGTGTGGAAACCTTCAGCGCTTCCGGCGCGACCATCAGGCGCACGGCATCGACAGTGGCGCTGTAGTTATCCAGCGGTTCACCCATGCCCATGAGAACGATGTTGGTGACATGGTTGTTCCCTGCCAAATCCTCGTTGACCGCCATGTACTGTCCTATGATCTCCGCGGCGGTGAGGTTCCGTTTGAGTCCGAGAGTCCCCGTCATACAGAAGGTGCAAGCCAGTCGGCAACCGATCTGCGTGGATACGCACAGAGTGTTGCGCGAGTCCGAGGGCATCCACACGCTTTCGATCGTCAGCCCATCCTCAAGTTCGAACAGGTACTTGATGGATCCGTCCCGTGAAATGGTCTTGTTCTTGATGCAAGGCAAGGCGATATGAAATTGTTCCTTCAGCTGGGTCCGGAGTGTCTTAGATAGATTGGTCATTCGATCGAAATCGCGGGCTCCATAATGGTAGACCCAGGTGAAGATTTGGTGCGCTCGATAGGGCTCTGCCCCCCACCTGTCAAGGGTATTCCGGAGACGGGCTTCCGGGAACCCGATCAAATTATTTTGTTCCTTTTTTGTTAGGGAAAAGTTAATTTTTTCAGACATTTATATTAAAATGAAACGATTTGTCGGATTGGGTGAAAACCTCAGAGTTTTGAAGCTAAAATAGCATCATGAATAATATAACTAATGGAATTTCAGTAAGCTATAACTTTAATTGGATGAACGGCAATTTTCCAGGCGTCGGAAGCTTTCCTTCAGATCGCTAGTAAGCGGTAACTTCTTGATAGTAAGCCGATTGACTTCTTAACCGGAAGATTGGCATGGGTATAAATTATTCCTGCTTCATGAAGCTCATCGAGTATTGTCGGCGCTGAGGCTACCATATGGAAGGACTTATATTTTGAGAGTCGGTTCCGTGGCGAAGACAGCGCTGCGCATTAACCTCATCATTCAAGTACAGTGACTTAAAACGTCTGGTCTTATTCAGGATAAAACTTGGTAAAGGTATGAACCATCACCCACGCGTTGAACAGAGAGATGACCAGCGTGCAGGTCGCGAGTCCGAGCAGAGGGGATGGAGCGGCGAGTAGGTCTCGGTTTTTCAACCACAGAGATGTGGTGATCAAACTCAGCAGAGTAAGCAGGCACGCCCCCGCAGAATAAATAACGATTTGCCTGCTGAAAACGACATCCGAATTCATGTGATTAAGTGCGGCCACAGACCAGCCTAGGGGGAAAAGTGCGATCAGGTAAGCGCCGAGCGCGGGGGAGTTTTCATGGTTCCTGTAGCGCCAGACAAACCGAAACCCGAGGATGACAAGGACCCCCACAAGGATTGATGCCAGGAGAATATTAGTGTCCTCTTTCCGCTTTTCGGCACGGATATAATTGAGGGCGCCTAGGACGTACCGGGAAACTTCCTCTTCGTCCATCTCGTAGAATCCGCCCCGGTCGGTGTCATAAGCGAAGACGCGCGCGGTGGTTGATTCCGCCGGTAAGGAAACAGCACGGTACTTATCGGGTCCCGCCGATTCAATTGCCAGATAGACAATGCCTGTGTGGTATTTTAGGTTGTATTTTTCAAGCCGGGCCAGGCTGGTGGCGTACTTGTTGTTTTCAGAGTGGAAAGTTTCCTGGATTCTCATCAGGTCGAGCAAGGCTTGGCGGGCCTGGACATCGGCGCTGTTTTCGAAAACAGGGGCGCAGGCCGGGAGTGAAAATAGCAACACCAGTGTTAGAAAAATATGAAGCGTTTTAGAAAGTTTCATGAACAAGATCGAGGTGGTTGATCAGGGTTTGGCCCGAAGGAATGGTGGTTTGAAAGGCTAAGATGTATAGCACAGGAATCCGTGGCAGGCAAGTATACGGAAAAAAGGTGAAATCCTTCTAATTTTCACTTTCGAAAGTGGGGGTTGAATTTATCTCCCTCTTAAAGGGAACCGGGAAGGTTTGAAATAGTGAATTCGATCCCGGAATTAAATTATACAGGCATCTGATAGAAAATCTCTTATGCACGGGGAATCAATTTTAAAAAAATTAAAATTCGTTACCGGTAACGCCGATAAAGTACGAGAGGCGTCGGAGATTCTCGGCCATCCGCTGGAACAGGTTTCCTCTGTAAGGGTTCACGAGATACAGACCCACGATCCTGCCGAGATCGTCAAGCACAAAGCAAGACAGGCTTATGAAGAGCTCAAGTGTCCTGTACTGGTCGAAGACTCAGGGCTCATCTTCACCGCTTGGAATGGGCTTCCTGGTGCACTGGTCAAGTGGTTCGAGGTAAGTGTCGGGTGCGAAGGGTTGTTGAAGATGCTGGATGGGTTTGGTGATCGTGAAGCCTGCGCCGTTTGCGTGGTGGCGGTGTTCGACGGACGGGAAATCCGCATGGCCAGGGGCGAGACCCGGGGAAGCATAGCTGATCACGTGCGGGGAAATAATGGGTTCGGCTGGGATGTCATTTTCATTCCCGAAGGGTACGACCACACTTTTGCCGAGATGCAACCCGGTGAGAAAAATGCCATCTCTCATCGACGCAAAGCGTTTGAAAGTTTAAAAAAATACCTGTAAAAGAAGGGGTAGGCGGTTTCTGTCTGATATTAGCGTCCCTTTGTAAATAGATGTTACTACAAACGACGTGTTTATAATTAACCTGACACTGATCCTGTTTTATGGCTCTAATTTTTACAGTCGATGATGATCCGCAGGTGAGGGGGTTACTCAAGGTTCTGTTCGAAGACCGGGGGTACGAGGTGGCGGCTCTTGAGAGCGGCGAACAGTGCCTTAAACGGCTCGACGAAAACCCAGCCGCCGTCCTTCTAGACAGGGTGATGCCGGGGATGGACGGCCTTGCAACGCTGAAACGGATCCGTGAATCCCATGAAGACCTTCCAGTTATAATGGCGACGAGCGTTGGCGATGCGCAGGGCGTGGTTGAGGCGATCAAGCTAGGCGCGTTTGACTA
>CAJWLY010000186.1 GCA_913043155.1 uncultured Nitrospinaceae bacterium
ATTTTTTCTAGATTTTTGGCTTCCTTGAAAAAGGCAAATGTTTTATCGATAGATTGTGGAACCCACTGTTCCATTCGGATTTCGTGGTAGGAATGTCCGCAAATCTCATTTAACGCTTCTTCCAATTGAGAGTATCTAAATGAAAAGCCTGTATTGTGGATTTCTCTGGAAACTACTCTCTGGCTACTTAGAAGCAACTCTGAAAGTTCTCCGAGCCCAAGCTTAAGAACAAATCCTGGAACGGGGAAAATAGTTGGGCGTTTCAAGACTCTGCCAAGAATCGTTGTGAATTCTCTATTTTTTACTGGATGAGGGGCCACTGCATTATAAATCCCATCCAATAAAGGGTTCTCAATGGCATGAATTATCATGTTAACTAGATCGTCTATATGAATCCAACTCATCCACTGGGATCCGCTCCCCAGCCGTCCGCCTAGACCCAATTTGAATGGTGGAAGGATTTTTTTGAGGGCTCCTCCATCATGACCCAAAACCATCCCTATACGAAAGGCAACGGTTCTAGTCCCGAAGTCTTTGGCTCTAAAGAGTTCATCCTCCCAACTCTTGCACACATCAGAAAGAAAACCACTGCCTTTAGCAGTAGTTTCATCAATGATTTCATCTCCATGATCTCCATAAAACCCAATTGCCGAAGCGGAGACGAGAACCCGGGGTTTCTCATCCATAAGCTCCATGGTTTTAATCAAGCTTCGCACGGACATCACTCTTGATTGCAAGATATTCCGTTTTCGTTTATTGGTCCAGCGTCCATCAGCAATATTTTCTCCAGCTAAATTTATTACCGCATCAACTCCTTTTAAAGCACCAGTTGAAAGAGAGCCTTGCTCCAAATCCCATGTTTCAACATCACAATGAATTGGTATATGAAACCTAGCTGATTCGGGGTTTCTTGCCAGAACCACAATTTCATGGTTTCTGTCATTTAATTTTTTGATTAGTTTTTTTCCAATGAATCCAGTTGCGCCTGTCACCATGACTTTCACAGCTAGTCTTCCTTCGGCCTATTCATTTTTCCAATTGGTTTATTTGCTGGTTATTTATTTTCTTTGAATTGCACAATTTCTGTCCAGAAGTTGAGGTTGGAATGGGTATTTCAGGAGAGACCGCCGCTTTCTGCAGCGCCCTAAGTCAAACCTCAATTGTCTGTGTCGTTACAGGTTGGTTTTTCAACGGAAATAGGCTCAATTCCGACCGACTTGTCAGTAATTCGTAGCACATCCTTGTCAACCTTTCCGAGTTCCTTGTGGGCCCTGTTGTAATGGTTGACCGTGGTGTTCAAGGAGTTCCCAAGTTTCCCCATAAATTGGTCGTAGTTGCCCAGGTGCCTTCCCAGTTCCTCTACCCTCGCCATGATTTCCTTGGCCGAGGCCTCTATTTTTAATGCCCTGAAACCTTGGATCACTGTCTGCAGATAGGCCATGAAAGATGTAGGTGAGACAATGATTACTTTCTTCTCAAACGCATATTCAACCAGATCACGGGAGGAGGCTTGTACAGAGCCAATTGAATTAGACAACAGGTCGTAAAATATGGCTTCAGATGGGATAAACATGAATGCAAAGCCGAGAGTTTTTTCTTTTGGACGGATGTACTTGGATGTTTCCAGTATCCGACCCTTCACATCTCGGACGAACGCCTTTTCCAATCTATCCTGTTCGGTTTTGACTTTTTCATCGACCAGGCGGTTGTAGTTTTCCATGGGAAACTTGGAGTCGATGGGCAGTATGGTTTGCTCGTCATCCCTTCCGAAAAATATAGCGGCGTCTGCTATATCGCCGTCCTCGAACTTGTACTGCATGGCGTAATGTTCTGGAGGTAGAACATTATTTAAGACCGTTTCCAGGAAAAGCTCCCCGAGGACACCGCGTTGCTTTGGGTTCATCAGGATATTTTGAATGGTCTTGAGCTGATCGGTTACGTCGATGACTTGTTTATTGGTCTCATTTACCTTGGTGATCTGATGGGTGATATCTCTGATCAGTTTGTTGGACTCACCAATTTGAGTTCGCATTGATTCATTGGATTCACCCAGCTTTCTATCCAAGGTGTCGACCACCTTGCCTAGCTGCTCCTGGAGTAGAAGGATACTCTTATCCCCCGCCCCGGCATCACCTTTTCTAATCAAAAGCCATACAAGAATTCCGCCAACGATCAATCCGATCAACACTTCAACCATAGAGTTATCCTTAAAGATAAATTTTTAGGGACATAAAAAAAGGTGCGGAAGAACAATCCCGAAAATTTTTCGACGAGACGAATTAATCTCCGGCGCAACGAAACCCGTTGCCGACCGCCTGCAATTGAAAATGCGAATAGCGGCGATTGGCCGATCGCATTTCTGAGACCCGCTGATTCCAGGACCCTCCCCGGGATATTTTATGAGTGATAGACGCCGCTCCGGCGCAGACACCAGCACACGTGTCCAATTCCGGCCGAGGTCCCGGCGGGTCCTTTTTGGGGCTGACCAGGTAGTAGTTTTTTTCAACGTCCAACCAATCCTGAACCCATTCGCTCACATTACCGGACATGTCGTAAAGGCCGAATGGGTTGGGGGGGAATGATCCCACCGGAGCGGTATGCTTGAACCCGTCCGTTACGCGTGGTTCTCGAATATTCAGTTCACATGTCTTGTCGCAAAAATTTGCTTCCTTCCCAGTCACCCGGTTACCCCAGTAAAATTCCGTTTGTGTTGCTCCCCGGGTCGCATACTCCCATTCGGCTTCACTGGGCAGTCGCAACCCCAGCTTTTTGCAATAATCCCGGGCGTCCAACCAACTGACACTATCGACCGGGTGGTCAGCGCCTACATTCTCAGAAGGGTTGACTCCCATTGCGGCTTGATAGCTCTTTTGTCTCACCTCATATTTACCCAGTTTGAAAGAAGATATACAGACTTCGTGTACCGGGAGTTCGTCTGGATTCCCCACCTTGCTCCCCATTTGGAAACATCCGCCCTTAATGGACACCATTTCCTCCTCTGGCTTGTGCTGGCCAGTAGAGATAATTTTTTTCTGTACCTGGGTTTTCAAATCCATCACTAGCTTCCGTGTTGCGGCAGGAATTCCAGAATATTTTATTC
>CAJWLY010000187.1 GCA_913043155.1 uncultured Nitrospinaceae bacterium
TTCCAGAGAACTTTGAATTGGTCGCGCCGGAGGTTGTCATCCGACTGGAAATTGCGGTCAACGATGTCAAACGAGGCTCCCCAGCATTTGCAGGGGTTATCGTACAACAAGCTGAAAACATTTTCACGAAAACTCGACGTTAGCTCATCGAAGTGCGTGCTGTACTGCATCCGCCAGCCTGGTTTTAAGGACAAATCTAGGGTCCCCAAAATAAAATCAGACCCGTTCCGGATCCACCGGCGCTCCATGATGATCCAGAAGTTGTCCACGGGTTTGATACCGGCCTCAAAGTTGAACGTATCCACCAAATCGGTGGCATGATCGTAAGTGGTGTCGAAATTCAGAATCAGCGAGTCTAGAGGGCGGCTGTCTAAGTCGAAGCGGAGCGCAGAAAACGGTTTCCGGGTGTATCCGGGCGAATTTGATTTGTCGACCGTGGCTTCCCGGATATCAAATGTCTGGGTTACCCCGAACCGAAGGATTTCCCGAGCTGGAGATTCTTTGTTTTCCTTTTTAAGAACGCGTTGAGTGATCCCATAGCGGAGACTGTTTTGCGAACTGCCTTTGTCAACCGCGTCGAAGGCCTTAATCTTGCGGTGATCGTCCTCATCATTGTCAGCGATGGTGTGGGTGAAGCTTGGTTCGATGAGATGTTTGACTTTCGTGGAGGAACCCTTGTGCTTAAAAATTTGGTTGAACTTTGGACCTTTAAATACCGTTCGAATATTAAATTTTTCTCTGAGGAATCCCGAGGTGAACGAAGGATTGGATTCGGGACTGTCTGGATCGAGACCGCGGGAATAATAGGTCCACTGGGCTCCCACGGTGGGGGTGATGGAAAGCCACGGGGCCGGGGCTAGCGGGAGAGTCAGTTCGGGGTGCAGGTCAAACCGGCGTGTTTTGAAGATTTGATCTTCACTTTGGGACTCGTTCAAGTCTGTTACGAAGGAGGCAAAACTGGTGTCTAGGTTGAAAGAAAATGGACCTTTTCCGATCTCGCGCCGCAGGACTTTGTAAGTAATATTAGGTAACTCTCCAAAAGTTTTGTCGCCATTTCCGGAAGTGCTTTCTCTAAAGCGGGTCAGGATATCCAAGGTGCTGTCATCCCAACTGCGGGTGATGTTGGCGAAAGAGTCGGTGGAGCGGCGAGACTGGAGACCGGGATTATCTGCTGTTGCTTGATTCAAACTGTCCCGACTTTCTAGGTCCAAGGTTCCCTTGAACTTAAATTTATGGGGAAGAGACTGCTGGTGGTTCATATCGACCTTCCACAGGTTTTCGTCGGTGACCTTGTCCTTCAGGAAGGATCCTCGAAAGGTGCCACTCATATTTTTTGTGGGCGTGTAGCGATACTCTATGCTGGGTTGCGTTCCACGTGTGGACTGGTCGACATAAAAGGTGGTATCGGACCATTGATTGATAGCCCAGAAAAAAGATTCTGTGAACAGTGCCCCATCCTGTTTGCTCCATCCAATGGTGGGAGGCAGGAGCCCAGTCTTTCGCTCTTGGTCAATCGGGATATATCCGATGGGGATGTAGAGGAGCGGGATGTCCCTTATCTTGAACGTGGCGTTTGTGAACAAGGCACGATCGCCTTTAATAACATCGGCAAAGCCAGCCTCAATTTCCCAGTCAGGGAGCACCCCCTCGCACGTGGTTAAGGATGTCTGGCGGAGTCTGAAATGGTTTTTGGAAAGACGCCTGACCTCCTTTCCGGTAAAAAAGAATTTTTTTGCCTCAGTTCCCCTGACCTTAAATAGTTTTGCTGCCTCCGACTTCATGTCGAAGGTGGTGCTCTGAGCTTTCATCTGGGTCCCATCCTTTGTTGTCATGATCACGTGCCCCGCGGCCTTGCCGATTCCGGTCACATTATTAACCATCACCTTGTCGGCCCGTAAAATGCGGTCCTGGTATTGGATCTTTACCCTTCCCCAGGCAAACACGCTTTCCTTTTCAGCTCCTTGAATAATGTGGTCCGCTGAGATGTGGATCGCGTCTTCACTTTTTTTGGATGCGGTTGGATGTGAAGAATTTGAAGAGGGATGGGTTTCTTTAGCGCAGACTTCGCCTGTCAGGGTGAGAACAATTTGAAGAAGAAGAAGAAATTTTAAAAGCTGGTTCATTTCTTAAATACTGCTGGGTTTCGCCCACCGTAAAAATCGAACCTGTGATACAAACCAGATCGTCTGGTTGAGCGATTTGCCTGATTCGCTCAAGGGCCTCTGGGATGTGCTCCACAATTTCGCTGGGTTTTCCAAACTGGCTCAGAGTTTCTCTGAGCCGCTTTGGATCCTCACTTCGCACCTGGTTGGGGCGGACCAGGAAAAAAAGGTCTCCAAACCCCGATAAAACCTCAAGCATTTCGCCGATTGGCTTGTCTTTCATCATGCCCAGAACTAGGATTACGCGCGCATATGAGAACAGCTTCCGGACAGATGCAGTCAGTTTCTTGACGGCGTCCGTGTTATGAGCGCAATCCAGGATTACGGTCGGGTGAGTCGAAACCACTTCCAAGCGACCATCCCAGCGGGTCGACTCCAAACCCGTCCGGATAGACTGTTCTGACAGCTCCCGTCCGTTGCTACGGACCTGATGAAGGCAGGCGGCTATGGCCAAGGCCGCATTGTCTGCCTGATGCTCACCCAGCAGAGGAAGATGGAGTTCCTCGAAACGATGTTCCTCATCTATAAATGTGATGGCTTGAGAAGAGGTATTCTGCCCCGCTTTGTCGACCCTGAAATCCTCTCCTAGGAGTTTCACCCTCGCCGACTTCTCCCGGGCGGTTTTGCTGATTACGTCCAAGACCCCTTTACCCCCCCCAATAGCAGCAAAAACCGTACCACCCTCCTTGGTAATCGATGCTTTTTCAAAGGCTATTTGTTGGATCGTGTTTCCAAGGTAGTTTGTGTGATCCAGGGAAAGGGAGGTGAGGACCGAAACGGTGCCGGCACACAGGCGGGTCGCATCGAGACGTCCACCCAGGCCCACTTCGATCACATTGATGTCGGTTTCTTGTTCGGCAAAATATAAAAAAGCCATAGCGGTACCGAACTCGAAAAAAGTGGTCGGGATATTCTGTTCTTCCACAA
>CAJWLY010000188.1 GCA_913043155.1 uncultured Nitrospinaceae bacterium
CCGAAGGGCACAAGGTGCATCTTGTCATAAATATCAACGGTTTCTCCGTCGGCAGAAATCAGAAAAGCGCGGTTGAGCGTCAGCGACTTTCCATTCCGGGTTTCCTGATAAGGGCTTCCAAACAAAAGTGGTACCCCAGCGTCACGGACGATCTGCCGAACGAACTGGGTTCCCTCGGGGTCTAATGTGTAGTTGAAAGGAGTTGCCGCCTCGGGCCAGACGATGAGATCGGGTTGTTCCCGCGCTGCCTTCAGGGTGAGGTCGCGGTAAAACTCCATCGTGGCTTTTCTATAAAGAGGATCCCACTTAAAATGTTGCTCGATATTTCCCTGCGCGAGCCCTACCCGAACCGTTCCGGACGATGCGGCTGCGGATTGCGTTTGTTCAAGCGCCCAACTTCCCCATCCGAGCCACAGCGCAAGCATGCTACCCGTAACGCCGAGTACACGCAGGGCCGTTTTCCATTGTTCTGGCAAATCATTTCGCACCATCCAAGCGCCCAGCGAAATATAGAGTGCGGCATTGACTAAAATGATCAACGCCGAGATGCCATAGACCCCTGTAACTTCTGCCGGTTGGATAACGGTCAGAGACTGGTACTGGGAGTAGCCCAGTCCCAACCACGAAAACCCGAACTTCATATGGGTGGAACGAAGATATTCCAGAGAGGTCCAGACGAGCGGAGCGAGCAAGAAGAAGTAAAGAGGACGCCCGCGGCTCCACTTGACCAGCAATACGCAGAATAGAGACACATAGAAACTGAGATAGGCCGCGAGCAGGGCAAGTAACAGGAAACTCAATCCCCTTGGGATATTTCCGTAATTAACGAGGGTATTGGTGACCCAGAGCAAGCCGAAAAAATAAAAAACCATCCCAGCTAGAAATCCACGTCCGGCAGCCGCAGCAACAGATTGGTTCTGGATAGCAAAAAATAGCGGGATCAGGGCGAACCAGGCCAGAAACTCCAGGTTGAACCGGGGAAAAATGAGAATCAGGAAAAAACCGCTGGTGGCTGCTAAGATCCAGGAAGGGGTCCGGTTCAGGGTTTGCACTGGGTTTTTAACCTTGTATCGTTTATATTAAGCAGGGAGAACTTTAAAAAAATCAATGAGGATTATTTTGACCTCTCAAAGAAAATTAATCAATAATTTCAAAAAAGTATGTATTTGCCGCAGCATCACGGGGGGGACCATCATGGCTGCCATGAGTGAAGGAGTGTTATCGTTCGAAGCGCTGCGGAGAAAGATACGCGTCGGCACCGGGAACTGCAAGGCCAAACGCTGTCGGCCTAAGATCGAGGCCATGATCCAGGAATTCAAAGAGAACCAGAAAACCTCCGTAAAGACTTCTGCGGTTCACTAATCCAACAGTCGAAAAAATTGCAACCCGCTAGGAAGGTAGTCTGCTCTTAGCGGTTTTTTTTATTCACTGGAGCCGAATTAAGGCTTCGGCTATTCGCTCGACACCTTGGCGGATTACATCCATCGAAGCGGCAAACGCCATCCGTAAATTGCTGTCGGCGCCGAAGGCGATTCCAGGAACTAGCGCCACCTTCCCTTCCTCAAGTAGAAACTCTGCAAGCGTGATGGATCCTCCGACCGTTTTTCCCTTAAACGATTTTCCATAAAAAGCGGAAAAATCCGGGAATGTATAAAAAGAACCCACCGGCTTATAACAGGTGACACCGGGAATATCTAGTAACCAGTCAAAAAGAGCGTTTCTTCTTTTTTGGAACTCATCGACCATCCGTTTCACGTCGACTTCCGATTCGTTGAGCGCGGCGATGCTTGCTGCTTGGGAGATGGAGGCCGGATTGGAAGTGGATTGTCCCTGGAGTTTGCCCATTTGCTTTACGATGTCCGCGCTTGCGGCGATATAACCGATACGCCATCCAGTCATTGCATAACTTTTAGAGACCCCGTTGATCACCACGCAATTATCCTGAACCTCTTTGTCCAGAGCGGCGATGCTGGACTGCACGAATCCGTCGAAAACTATTTTTTCATAGATCTCATCGGAGATGATCAACAGCTTATGCCGCAATGCACATTCTGCGATGGACTCAAGTTCCTTACGAGTGTAGGCCGTCCCGGTCGGGTTTGACGGACTGTTGATGAGAATTGCACGGGTATTGGGAGTGACCGCCGCTGTGATCTGATCCGATGTGATTTTGAATTCGTTATCCTCTTTTGTATCAATGATCACCGGTTGAGCCCCGGCATACCGGATGATCTCGGGATAAGAAACCCAGTAGGGAGCGGGAATGATAATCTCATCTCCCACTTCCCAGAGTACTTGAGCAAGATTGAAGATCGAATGTTTGGCTCCACAGGAAACTAGAATTTGATTTTTTTTGTAGTTCAATCCGTTTTCCCGTTTCAATTTATCCAGAATAGACTGTTTGAGTAAGTCAGTGCCACCTGCAGGGGTGTAATGTGTTTCATTTTGCTCGATGGCCTCGATCCCGGCACGTTTGATTCCTTCAGGAGTATCAAAGTCAGGTTCGCCTGCGCCGAATCCCAGAACATCCACACCACGGGTACGCAGTTCCTTTGCCTTGGCGTCGACTGCCAAGGTCATCGAAGGCTGAATGCTTTGAATGCGTTTAGAAAATTTCATGAACCGTTTCTGATAAGTTTTTTGGCTACGCTCCTTGGAACCAGCTTGTGCACATCACCACCATGCCTGGCAATTTCCTTAACGAAATTGGAACTCAAAAAGGAAAACTCTTGGCTCGGTATCATAAAGAGCGTCTCCATTTTTTCGTCAAGGTTGCGGTTCATTAGTCCCATCTGAAGTTCATATTCAAAGTCACTTACTGCCCGTAGTCCTTTGATGATGACCGACGCCTTTTTTGATTGGGCAAATTCGATCAAAAGATTGCTGAATGGTAGGACCTCGACGTTTTTAAGTCCTTTGAGTCCCTGATTAATGAAGTCGACCCGTTGCTCGATGGGAAACATCGGGTTTTTTCGCGGATTTAGAGCAACCGCTACGATGATCTTGTCAAATAGCTTGACCGCCCGCTGGATGATATCGATATGTCCGTTCGTGACCGGGTCAAAGGTTCCTGGATAAACTGC
>CAJWLY010000189.1 GCA_913043155.1 uncultured Nitrospinaceae bacterium
ACATGACTGCGTCGAACCCGACGGAGTTCAAGGCATCCACTAGGAGCGTCAATCGTCGCCGGTATTTTTCTAGGATTTTCTGGGTAATATCCGGATTTTCCAGTGCGTGAATCCCGGCTTTCTGGATTGCGGCAAACTGGCCGGAGTCGACGTTGTCCTTGACGTGTGCCAAGCCCTTGACTACGAGTTCGTTTCCGACGATGAACGCGATTCGCCACCCGGTCATGTTATACGATTTGGAAAGGGAATGTAGCTCCACGCCGACATCCATGGCTCCCGGGACCGATAGAAAACTGGTGGGTTTGCCGTCGAAGGTCAGTGCGGCATAAGCGGCGTCCTGCACTACCACTACATCGTTCGTTTTGGCGAAGTCAACTACCTCCTCGTAAAACTTGCGGGGGGCGTTGGCTCCCGTCGGGTTGTTTGGATAATTTATGTAAAGTAACTTGGCTCGCTTTGCCACGCCAGGATCAATCGATTTCAGGTCAGGTAAGAATTTGTTCTCCTTGGTGAGTGGCAGGTTGACCACTTCACCTCCCAAGTACTGGGTGTGTGTTCCCATGACCGGATAACCGGGGACGGTCATCAGGGTGATGTCGCCGGGGTTGATGAAGATGGAAGGTATCATCGCCAGTCCCGGTTTTGAGCCTATTGTATGATTCACATGTCGGTCAGGGTCGAGCCCTTTAACACCAAAAACCTTTTCCATATACTTGACTGCGGCTACTTTGAATTCTTGAATTCCGTTGTCGGTGTATCCCCGGTTTTCTGCTTTTTCAGCCTCCAGTTGAAGCGCCTTGACCACGCTGGGAAAGGCCATTTCGTCAGGTTCGCCCACCCCGAGGTCGAATAGTTCTTTTCCTGGATTGGCCTCCAGAGCCGCCCGCTTGGCGCGCTTGATTTTTTCAAACTTGTATATTTTTGTATCCTTGCCGAATTGATTGCCGCCTAGGCGGTTGGCAAAAAGTTGTTGGACATAATCTTTGCTACCGGACATATGGAAATACTCCAGGAAATAAATAGATTATTTTGAGACGCTTATGAGGCCGGTCAATCTAGCCAAAAACCTAAAACCTGTCAAGTTTAAAGGGTGGTTCGACTTTTGTCACTTTTTAGTTCTACTGCGCACGTCGCTTGCTTGAACCGAGGCTATTTTAGAATAAATTTAAAAACCGATTCCAGCAACGACCGGAGGGTGGGACGCCGCGGCGCCAAAGATAAAGCCCGTCCGGCTCTCATGGGGCACGGATCACCCGGCGGAGGAGTCCGTTTCCTCGCCCTCCTCGTCATCGCTTGCGCTCAGGCCGGCGGCTTTCTGTGAGTACCGAAGGTACTTAATGATCTCAACGATTTCTGCGTCGGTGACCTTATTGCGTTGTGACGGCATTTTGTCCGATCCGTCAACGATCTGCTGGCGGATTTCGTCATCCGAATAGGCCTCCGGAAGGAATTCCTTGTCGATGAACCCGGGAGCCTTGGTTTTTTTGCCTAAGGCATCGGATCCGTGACAATTGGAGCAGACTTGGTGAAAATACTTTTGTCCGGCCTCGAACTTGGCGGGGACTTTTTTATTGGGTTGAGGAGCACAGGAAGATATGAAAATTAAAATAGCAGCTATTGAAGGGAGCACCCAAACATGAAACCGTTTCATAAGAACTCCAGCTATTTTTGCTTGACCACATCCGGTTTGCCATCGTGGTTGCGGTCCAGTTCGACCCGCTCAAGGTGTTCCTCTTTATTGTAAAACTCCCAGCGGTCTACCTGCCCATTCAAATTGGTATCGAACTCGACCTTTTTCAGTTTGCCTGAAGGGTAGAAGTATTGAAACTGGTCGGGCTTGCTGTCCCCGTTGGTGTCAAACCTAGCTTCTGTGGGGATCTCTTCTGAAGTAAAAACTTCCCATCGGTCAACTTTTCCGTTGTGACTCGTATCGTACTTGGCGCGAGTAAGCTTTCCCTGGTCGTTGAAGGTTTGCCACCCGTCCATTTTTCCGTCACGGTTACCGTCTATCTCAATACTCTCTAGGAGGCCGCTGGGATTGAAGTTTTCCTTTTGGTCCACTTTCCCGGAAAACTTCGAATCTTTCTCTATCCGTTCGAGTGATCCGTCCGCACGGTAAAACTGAAACTGGTCCATGCTCCCGTCGAAATTCCGATCCCATTCGACTCGAACCGGGATCTTGTTTTTCTCGTAAATATCAGTCTGATCTATTTTACCGTCGCCATTTTTATCGAATTCGATTTTGATGATCTTACCATCGTCGGATCTATGGTGCCATTGGTCCATTTTCCCATCGAAATTGCTATCAACCTGCAACACTTCACCGTTGACCGGGGGGGCTGCGAACCCGACAGACATAAAAAGAAACATGAATAAAATTCCGATTCGTAACATTAGTCCTCCAGCGTATATAAAATGGGAAGGTCGAAAGAAATGGATTTCTTCCCGAGGGGGCCGGGAATGGGCGGATAGGGAGTTCCACGCCGGATGGTCTCCAGGGCGGCCTCGTTCAATAAATTATAGGTGGAAGCTTGGACGAGTTTCAAATCTAAAAGTTCTCCTTTGAATCCCAGGGTGAAAGAGACTACCGGTTTTCCTTCAAAACCCAGCCTGCGAGCTATTTTTGGATAGTATTTGGCCTTCCCCACCTTGTGTCGTATCTGTTTGCGAAAGCCTTGGCGGAGTTTCCCAATCTCCAACGCTGAAAATCTATCGAAACCGGGTGGCGTACTTTTTGCTGTATCAGTGGCCTTGGGAGCCTCTAGAGATTCCTCGGTGAAACCGGAAGCCAAAGCGGCGGTTCTAACAGTGGGGGTGAATCTGTTGTTTCCTCCCCCGTCTCTATTTGCAAGCAAGCGAGCGGGTGTGAACTTCTGAGGGACATCAATTTTGATATTGGAAGCCGCGCGGGCTTGGGAGGTGAACACGGTGTCCCGATCTTGCGGCCTTTCTGAAACTGCGAGGGTCGGTGGGAACGTCTGTGAGGTATCGAACTTGGAGCCGGAAGCCGCACGCACTTGAGGAGTGAACGCGATGCTCTGATCTTGCGGTCGTTTTGAAACTGCGAGGG
>CAJWLY010000190.1 GCA_913043155.1 uncultured Nitrospinaceae bacterium
GAGATCAAACAAAGCCTCAGGATCATAAAACAGGCAATGAAGGAGATGCCGGACGGCCCCGTCAACGTGAATCATCCCTATCTACGCGTTCCTTCCAAGCAGGATGTCTATACGCGCATGGAAGAAATGATCGCTCATTTCAAAATGGTCATCGATGGGCTTAAGCCTCCTGTCGGCGAGATCTATCTCCCTACGGAAGTAGCCAACGGAGAGCTCGGGTTTTATATCGTTAGCGACGGATCCGGCAAACCCTGGAAATGCAGAGTGCGTCCTCCATGTTTCACCATGACGGCATCTCTCGAGGAAGTCTGCAAGGGAGGCATGCTCGCGGACATCATCCCCACCTTCGACATGATCAACATGATCGGTGGCGAATGCGACCGCTAACCCCCCCCCTCTTTTCCCCTTCTTTCTGGAACTTCTGTTTCATCTTCAAAACCTAAACCTGTGTTATAGTCGATAAGAACAGTCGCAAAACCTTCATGCTGGGTCTTCTCCGGCAACCCGCAGTTACCATGTCCCGTTCCGTCAAGCTGATATTTCTGCTGCTTGGTATTTCCCTTTTCGGGTGGGCGGTTTCCACCGTTGATCTGGCAGTGGTTGGAAAACTCCTGCTTCAACTTGGAACCGGATTTCTGCTAGTACTCGTCATTTATAGTGTCGTCACCTGGCTCGACACCATCGCCTGGAAAAAAAATTTTAAACCCGAAGAGGAAACCCGGTTTAACCTGTGGCAGTTGTGGACCATTCGCCAAGTAGGGGAAGCCTATAACACCATCACCCCCCTGGGAACGCTAGGCGGAGAACCCGTCAAAGGCCAGCTTTTAAAGGAACGCCACGGACTTTCCCTGAAGCAGGGCATGGCTTCCCAAGTGGTGGCCAGAACCACCTTCTTACTTGGCCTCATTCTTTTTTTTATTCCCGGAGCCTTCCTTATCGTCCAATCCAACATCGTGTCCGACAATTTTAAATCGGCGAGCCTTGTTGGAATGGCTACCTTTTCCACAGTGATTCTGCTGTTTCTCCTGTTTCAGGTAACGGGAACTTTGAGTGTTATTACGGGCTGGATAGCTCGCCTACCTCTGGGAAATAAAATCAGCGTGTTGATGGACAAGCTAGAAGTAGTCGACCATGGCATTTCCTCGTATTATGAGCAATACACGGAGCGTGCGATACAGTCGGTTTTATACGCCTTCGCCGGATGGGTTGTTGGGCTGGGCGAGCTATACGTAACGCTTTATTTTCTTGGATTCCAACCGGATTTTATCGACCTGTGGGTCATCGAAGCGTTGGCTCAACTGGTTCGAGCAGGCAGTTTTTTCATCCCGCTCAGCCTGGGTGCGCAGGAAGGTGGGCTTATCCTGATCTTCACGGCGATGGGAATGCCAGCCGACCTTGGACTGACAGTTTCATTCGTCCGACGCATCAAGGAACTACTTTGGGTGGGGCTGGGACTCGGGATAGGCTCAGGACTCGCGTTTTACCCAACACAAGTACAGGCGGATGAAAGCTGAAAACATCCTCCATCAGTTCAAACAGGAAAACCCGCCCCACCGACAGCGCAAGCCACCTGTAAAACGGGCCTCATGAACAAAATCGTTTCCGGAAATTCCGCGGAGCTGAAGGTTTAAAATACGTCGCGGCCGACTCCACGGTCCCGACCTCTACCGCCGGGAGTATGTTTCAGCGAACCTGTAAACACATCGTTTTGCTGAACCAATCCGTCGTGAGCCGTTTTGATAGTATCAACCCTGTTTTTGAGAAGCTCATCGGCCACTTCATCGATCAGGTCAGCTTCTTTCTTGGCCGCAGCCTCCTCCGGAGTCATTTTCTTCGTAGCTACCTCGCCTGCCCCGGCTGAAGCATCGCTCGCTTGGGCACCTTCCGGCTGCCCGGATTCAATCTCCTCGGCCTCAGCCTCCTTCATGGATGTTTTAAAGTTCTTGATGCTTCGACCAAAAGCGGAGCCGATTTCCGGAAGTTTTCCAGCCCCAAAAATTATCATGATGATGACCAGAATGATCATCAATTCGGGAAAACCAATCCCCATCATAAGCCGGTCTCCTTACTAGTTAATTTGGAATCACACGAGGTTATCAGATAAAGCCAGAAGAATCAAAAGTTTCTTGGTACAAGCACAATTCCCTCTCATCTGCATGAAATTCAACGGCTCAAAAGTTGGCGATATTACTCGTGAACATGCCGGACGGGCTCTCGTAAAAAACCTCGTTACCGTTCACCCCATCTTCGTAAACGTCCTTATAAATCAAGTCCCAGAAACCATCCTCGTTCACATCAACCGCATAAAACAGGGGCTCGATCCTCGCCACATAGTAAAACCGGTCCTGCCCGTAGGAAGCAAAGAAAACAAGAGAATTCGAAAAATGGTCTTCCACCTCCCAAACTGTCTGGTCCGAATAAAACGACTTCTCCACAACCCGCAGAGTGTAAAAATCAGCGGTTCCATTGGAATTCAGATCATAGCTGACGTAAACCATGCCGTTAGCCGCGACATCCCAAGTTGTCCGATCAGACTGTGGCGGCTCGGCCACCAGGTATGGGTTACCCCACGAAACTGGCGTGGTAAAAGCTAGGAATGCGAAAAAGGTCAGACAAGATGTGAAGCGTTTCATTGCCAACACCCCCAGACCAAGTCGAGATCACGCCGGTGTATTAGGAAGCGCGCGACCGCGTCAATCTACCTAAACTCCCCTGCTACCATCTCCTCCCCAGTTTTTCCTTGTCATTCATCCGTGTATGATTCTTGCTCTCCTTCTCCCGTTTTCTGGAAACAAAAAAAACCTGTCACTCTGAGCGAATGACAGGCTGGGTCCCGTTTTGATCGTTTGAAGAGTTAATTCATGGCACCATCACATTAGCCCCCTCGCTCAGGCAACCCGTACTCGTATTGCTCGCCATTTTCCATGATCCACATAATCCATCACTCCTCTCCCTCTAACCTTAAGATGAAAATGGAAGGGTACCGGATTCGAAAACTAGGGGATGAATAAGTGTAAATTTATCATAGTAATCCACTTATTTTTCAATCAGTTACTAAACAAGC
>CAJWLY010000191.1 GCA_913043155.1 uncultured Nitrospinaceae bacterium
AATTATTGAATGACTTATTGACCGCATCCAGATAATCCGGGTCCATGAAAGCCTCACATTCCCGGCTCCGTTTGTCTACCCGAGTCCGTAGGATATCAGTGCTAGCCTGAAGGAAAATCACCAGATCGGGTTTGGGGACTTTATTGCTCAGCAGGGCGTAAATCTGGTCATAAAGCTTGAGCTCCTGATCTTTCAGGTTGAGTGCGGCAAACAGGCGATCCCTTTGAAATAGGTAATCCACTAGGACGACCGAACTGAACAGGTTCCTTTGTGCTAGACCCGTATATTGATTGTACCGGTTCAGTAAAAAAAAAATCTGGGTCTGGAAACCAAAGGTTTCCCGGTCTTGGTAAAATTTATCAATAAAAGGGTTTTCTTCGTCCACCTCAAGGACCATTTGAGCGTCGAATTGGTCTCCTAGTAGCTTGACCAAAGAGGTTTTGCCGGCGCCGATACAGCCTTCGACGGCAATGAACCTCGGCTCGAGAACAGGTAGGGTCATAATGGTATCCAAATTAGCAGGATCTTGGTTCTAATGAGGGTGCCCCTGAAAACCCACTCTTAACGATGAGCCCTATTTCTTCCTCATCGCCCACAACCAGAACTTTTTTCATGATTTGCGCGGGGTCAGATTCTAGGGGGGGGTCTGGGGATGCCTCCTCGCAGACCCAACGGTAAGGCTTCGGGGGAAGCACTCTGCGGTGTCGAGTAGCACCGTTCGGTATTGGACATTAATATAATTGGGTTTGTTTTGCAACGAGAAATGGATGGAGGGTCTATCTCATTTAAATATAATGTTCTCGGTTCCACGTGGGCAGGGTCTCCCCATCTCGCCGGGCGGTTTTTGAGATAGCTTTGCCGCGGATCTGAAACCATTGATCCTGTCATCATTTCAATCTATAATTCAATTGATAGCAGTGATTTACCTACAATTATCGAGGTTAAGGGAGAGTTAATGGCATTACGTAAGCGAAAAATCGTTCTTGGCGTTTCTGGAGGCATTGCTGCTTATAAGGCAGTAGAGCTTTTGCGCCTGCTGACGAAGGAGAGGGCTACTGTGTATGTGGTGATGAGCGCCAACGCTGATAAATTTGTTACCCCCCTTACTTTTGAGGCTCTTTCAGGGAATCCAGTTTATCATCAGGTGTTCGACAGCGCTTCGTCCTCTTTAATGGAGCATATCCGTGTGGCGGAATCGGCGGACCTCCTTGTCGTCGCGCCTGCTACTGCCAGCACAATTGGCAAGATGGCCAATGGACTCGCCGACGACGCATTGTCTAATTTGTTCGCCGCGTTTCGCGGACCGGTCCTCATTGCTCCCGCGATGAACGACGGCATGTATGCCAATCCGGCGGTGAAAGCCAATATCGAAACGATGAAGGGGCGAGGGGTTGAATTTATCGAACCCGAACATGGGGAACTGGCTTGCGGTACCATCGGTCCAGGTCGGCTCGTTGCACCGGAAATTCTGCTCGAGGCCGTCAAACGGCAACTAAGCCTGAAAAACGATCTTTCCAAATTTCGCATCTTAGTTACGGCGGGGCCGACCCATGAACCCCTTGACCCGGTCCGCTATATCACTAATCCATCTTCGGGTAAAATGGGTTTTGCCGTTGCCCATGCGGCGCGTGATCGTGGAGCGAAGGTCACCCTCATCAGCGGTCCCACGCGGTTGGCTGTTTCTGAGGACGTTAGATTTTTCTCATGCCGCAAAGCGTCGGAGATGAACGAACTCGTGCACAAACAGCTTCCCAGTTGCGACGTTCTGATTATGACCGCGGCGGTGGGTGATTTTGCACCGGAACAAATTGAAAAAGAAAAGATCAAAAAGAAAGGGGGCGAATCTCTCGTTCTTAAACTGGTGCCGACAGAGGACATTCTGTTAAACGTCGCCGAGTGGAAAACCGGGCAGTTCGTGGTAGGATTTGCCGCCGAATCGGAAAATATTATCCAGAGTGCTATCGAAAAACTCCACAATAAAAAACTGGACTTTATCGTTGCTAATGATATCAGTGCGCCAGGAATTGGGTTTCAATCCGATTCTAACCAAGTGACATTCATCGATAAAGAGGAAAGAATCGAGCAACTTCCTCTCCTTCCTAAAAGAGAAATTGCTGATCACCTGCTTGATCGAATTCTCTCCCTAATCTCACCTGCCGACGGCCGAGGCTAGCAAGGCGTGGTCTGGTAGCCTCAATGTATGAAATCCCCTGTATGCCTCAGGGTATGGCAACCCAGTGACACTCTCTGGGCTTGTTGAAGGCTATCGAATTCAGCTCCAAAATGAAAAAATAAGCTTTTAGATTCAAAAGGCTGTTTTGCTGTTGCGTGTTTGATCTTCCTACAATTTATTGGTGAAAATAATGCGATAAAGCTTGCCGGACTGTGTGAGCCGGGTCGGTGTGTCTTATTTGTTTGTTTTGTTGGATTAAATTTATGTGTTGGAAGATAAATAAAATTATGCTAGCATCAGACAGTTTAAATGGTTGAGGTCGTCATTGCTATGCGAAGGAATTTGACGCCTCGTTAGCAGGATAAAGCGGTATTATGTTGTTTGTTTATATCAGCAGGCCCGTTAGATCCCCGACAACTACTCAACCCTATTTCAACCGGAAAAGAGATTCGGTTTGGATCTGATTCTCTGCTCCGCCTGTTCGTAGGAGATTTTTAGGTATGGCTGAAGGAAAGGTAAAGTGGTTTAACGACAGTAAAGGGTATGGTTTTATCGAATCGGAAGATGGAGAGGATTGTTTTGTTCATTTTTCTGCTATTCAGGGAGATGGATTCAAAACTCTCAGAGAGGGGCAGTCGGTCGAGTTTGAGAAAACCATGGGGCAAAAGGGTCCGCAGGCTTCTAACGTGATTCCTAAATAAGTTAAACTATCGATGTTGCCGGCAGAGCGTTTGCTCTGCCGGTTTTTTTTTACCTAGATAGCGGGAATTAAAGGTTACTCTGGGGTGGGGTAGGCTCCGGGAGGGGTTGCGCCGGCACTCTGGGCACAGCGAAAACCAACCGTT
>CAJWLY010000192.1 GCA_913043155.1 uncultured Nitrospinaceae bacterium
TGCAGTCGGCGATCGGACAACTCAAGGGTCAATTATCTGAACAATTAAACGGGCTTTACGATCGCCTGCTCTCGATCCTCAGCCAGATCGAAGCAGCTATCGACTTTCCCGAAGAAGACTTGGATTTTAAGGAGAGCGATCGGTCGGAAAGCGAAATTCGAAGCATCCGCGAAGAAGTAGACGCTCTGATCCGTACCTATCGACAAGGAAAAATTTTCCGTGAAGGGGTATCCGTTGCCCTTGTTGGCAAACCCAACGTTGGCAAATCCAGCCTGCTTAACGCCCTGCTCCAAGAGGATCGTGCCATCGTCACCCCACACCCAGGAACCACTCGTGATACGATCGAAGAACGAGTGCGCATCCGTGATATCCATATCAACATCATCGACTCAGCCGGATTGCGCAGTCATCCGGAGACAATTGAAGAAGAAGGCATAC
Organism: uncultured Nitrospinaceae bacterium; assembly: GCA_913043155.1. Classification (GTDB taxonomy): domain Bacteria; phylum Nitrospinota; class Nitrospinia; order Nitrospinales; family VA-1; genus CAJWLY01. The sequence goes on from CAJWLY010000192.1 coordinate 439, forward strand.
GAAGAACTCGCTCGGCCGTCGAGCGTGCAGACCTTGTTCTTGTGATTTTCGACCGCTCACAGCCTCTGGATGCAAACGATGATCTCATGCATCGCGAAGTCGGGGACAAAACTAAACTGATTATCGTCAACAAGTGTGACCTGAGGGAAGATTGGCCAGCCAGCGTTTTAAAAGAAAAATTTCCGGATGCCGAACCCATCCTCATCTCGGCGAAGGCGCCAAGAGGGCTAGACGCACTCGTTGATTCAATCCACAGTCACATCCTCGATGGTCCTGCACCCAGAGAAGGAATTTTTATCACCCGCGAGCGGCACCGAACGCATCTGGCCCAGGCATCCGAAGCTTTGAAAAAAACTCTCGATTCATTGGAGCAGAAACTCTCCGAAGAATTCGTCGCCACTGACCTCACTATCGCCATGAACCACCTAGGTGCGATTCTCGGGAAAACCATCGAAGACGATTTGCTTGATCAAATCTTCAGTACCTTCTGCATCGGTAAATAGCTTCTCGGCAGATCCTGATAGAAGCCTTCGAAAGGAAAAATAAAAACCATTCTCATTTGCCTTTGATCTTTTTCACCAAAACATCGCGCATGGCATCGGCGGGCGCCTCGCGGTTCGTCCACAACTCGAACTGACCAACAGCCTGGTTGAGGAATAGCTCGATCCCGGAGATCGCGATACACCCCGCAGACTCAGCTTCGCGGATAAACCGGGTCTCTGGCGGGTTATACACAGAGTCGAACACAACCATCCCTTCGCGAAAATGCCTTGAGGGAAATGGCGTTTCTTCCACGTTAGGGTTCATCCCCACTGGCGAACAGTTTATGATGACATCTGCCAATATCTCCCCGGCGTCCTGAATGCTCACGGCTTCTCCACCCAGCTCTTCTGCAAGTTGGAGTCCGCGCTCCTTATTGCGGTAGTAGGTGACGGTGACCTTCGCGCCCTTCTCGCGCACACCGTGCCCGATCGCTTTGGCGGTGCCACCCGCACCGATGATAAGAACATTCTTTCCACTCAACTCGGTGTACTGTTCCAGGACCTTAACCGATCCGGTGCAATCGGTATTGTACCCCTTCCAGTCTTCCCCATCGCGAACCACGGTATTAACCGCTCCTATCTTCTTTGCTGTTCCGTCAGTCTTATCCAGTATCGGCATGATATCTTCCTTGAACGGCATGGTCACGCTAAGCCCTTCGAAGTAGGGGCTAAATGCTTTAAAGAACCGCTCGACGTTGTCCGCCAAAAATGGGACATAAATGTCGGATAACCCCGCCTCTTTGAAGGCACGATTGTGGATGAAGTACCCCATGCTTTTGGAAACGGGGTTGCCGATGACACCATAAATTTTAAATGCCTCGCGCCTTTCATCAACTCGGTAGATATCCTTCAGCGTTACGGCAGTGATCTGCCCCGGGGCACTTTCCTTTCCAGTCTCCAACGACCCAAAGGTGAGAAACCCGCCCAACAGCGGTGACAGGATACGGCTTATCTCTCCCCGCTCGCCCATGCACAGCGCGATGAGTTTTTTTCCGTCTCTTTTAGCACGGGAAAGCAGATTGAATAGAGCCAGATTATCCGTAATGTCACGCGCATAGGTAACGATCTTGATCACGTCAGCTGGCATCTCACACATCAGTTCATACAAATGAGCCAACTCTTCCGGCGTATCAGTGAAGTTATGGTAGGAAAGAATAATCTTACACTTGCGCCCAGATTCTAGAAACGGTTTCAACAATTCTTTGGAGGTAGAGGCTTCTATATCTACATACTCCGCTCCCGCGTCCATTGCCTTCCTCAAGATGTCCACTCGCTTGTTCTCGCTTCCCCTGAACTGTCCACCCTCAAGCTTAGTACGGTTAGTAACGATGAACGGTTTCGTAGAGGCTTCAAGAAGAGTATTTAGATCGTGCTCGCCCATGAGGTCCAAGCGCAGTTCCAGCAGGTCCGCCAACGGTTCCGCCGCGGCAATGTCCTGAATAGATTTTTCTTGGGTGGGGCCAACAATTGGAATGCAGATCATTGAAAAGTTGTATACGAAATTTCTGGAGCATGCAAGGGCAACACAGCAAAATAGCCGGAAATCAAGCTTGACCCTAACGGTCTGAAATGATACAAAGTTTGACCGCAAAGCTCAAAGCTTCCCCCTTAGCAGGGGCTACGCTTGGAGGGGCAGCGGGGGGAGATTTTAGCTACGCTTTTCCACTCAACATTAAAGGTCAAGAGCACCCAGTAAATCCGGAGAAAGACTGATGGAAGTCAATGCCATTAAGATAGAAATTAGGAAGCATCACGTAACACCTGGCGTAAACGTGTTGGATTTGGTGATCGACGCCGATGGCGAAGTGGTCAAGAAACAAACTCAGCATAAAGATAACGACCGCTCCTTCCAGCAATTCGTCAAAGACGCGATCAAGTTGGGTAAGACTCTATCCGACGCCCGCATCGAATAAATTAGAATAAACGTAGGGCCAAGAGAACTTCTCAGCAAGGGATTGCTCTCAGGATCAAATGACTC
>CAJWLY010000193.1 GCA_913043155.1 uncultured Nitrospinaceae bacterium
AAGCATTGCATGTACTGCCAAGCCAGCTTGGTGGAAGATGACGGACTGTTTTCCTGGATGCGACAAACTTATTATGTCCTCCGCTGGCGCTGGCAACTGAAGCAGAGGTACGAAGATCTGCAATGTCCCCCTCCCTCCCGGGTGTCCTTTCTCAAGTTGATGGGATATTTCTCTGTTGGAACGATTCTCAGTGGCGCGGGGATTTATTTCTTCACTAGCGCCGTGAGTGATGGGTCCTTTTCCAGCGGGCTGATCGCGATCCTGTTTTTGTCCTATGGGGTATTTATCCTTAAAACCTTGTTCACCAAAAAATAGTTCTAAACTTCTTTCGAAACCTTTATCTATCGACCAATCTCGGCGACGATTCTCAAAGGCGCGCCACTTCCTTGTCCGATTTTCATAGGCAGTGCAATGATGCGGAAGCCTTTCGGTGGCAAAGCGGCCAGATGGTTTACATTTTCGAATCCGGGTACGTTGGCCGCTCCGAAAATCCGGTGCGCCACAAAATCCACGGACTGCCCATAATCGAGGCTAGGTGTGTCGAGTCCCACCGCCGCAACCCGGCGTTCTTCCGTAAGAAAGCGGGCTGCGGACGGAGCGTATCCCGGAAAGTGAAGGTTTTTCACGTCTCCTGGGAGGTCGGTTCCCAGGTATTTCTTTTTATCGGGCCAGTAATTTCCCCATCCGGTAAACATCAAAACGATGGAACCCGGTGGGATCGTTCCATGCCGTCGCTCCCAGGCTACAAAATCGGATTTGCTTGCTTGGTAATCTGGGTTATCTCGGGTTCTAGAACGCACATCAACAACGATGCCTGGGGCGATGAGTCGGTCAAGGGGAATCTGGTCGGTCCGCCATTTTCCTTCGGCGAAATGCGCTGGGGCATCCATGTGCGTGCCTCCGTGTTCCGCAGTACTAAAGTTGTTCGCCTCGTACCAGAAACCGCCTTCGGCTTTACCACGGTGAACGATTTCCAGCTCAAACGATTTGCTCGTTGGCCAGTAGATGGTCGTTTGGTCGAAAGGGTGGGTCAAATCAACTAGCCGGACGGCCTCATCCGGTCCTGCTGTGTCGGCAGGAGGGACGTTCACCCAGAACATACCTGTTAATAGCAACCCGAAAAGTGAGACTATTTTTCGACTTAGAGGCATACCTGCACCTTGTTTGAGACTGTTCTCGTCATATAATGTAAGTATATGGTTTTTAAAGGTCTCTATTTTTTTAATCATATCATGGTTTTTTCCGGTAAATCTTCCTTATGACCGCTCCCAACGCCACCCGGGATCTCAAGCACCTGATTCTCTCCGTGAAAGGAATGAGTTGCGCCAGTTGCGCTGCCCGCATCGAGAAAAAAGTAGGTACTCTGAATGGAGTGGGGCAGGTGGATGTGAATTTTGGAGCCGAGCGAGCAGCGATTGATTACGACCCTGAAAAAGTTTCGTTATCCACAGTTTCCGAAGCCATCGAAAAACTCGGATTCGAAGTCCCGAAGCAACGAAGAATTTTTCCCGTTGAGGGAATGACCTGTGCTTCCTGTGTGTCCCGTGTGGAAAAGAAATTATTCGGACTGCCCGGAGTTCTCAACGTTAAGGTAAATCTGGCCACCGAAAAAGCGGTGGTGGAGTTTTTTCCATCTCTTGCCGGATTCCACGATTTTCATTCGGCGCTGAGTGATATTGGATACGTTTTATGCGGAGAAGAGGAAACGGGGGCAGCGAAAGTTGAAACGGAAGATGAGCGGCATGTCCGTAAAACAGCTTCTCTCAAGAGACGGTTTATTTTCAGCGCTGCAGTAGCGGCGCTGATAATGGGAAGCGGTATGGGACCAGATACAGGAATACTGCCTAGGTCGGGTTCACCTGCATATAACTTTTTGGTTTTCCTGCTTGCAACCCCGGTTCAGTTCTGGGCTGGGTGGCCGTTTTACAGAGGGGCCTGGACTGGGATACGACACGGGTATTCAGATATGAATACGCTCGTCGCTATTGGGACTTCCGCAGCCTTTTTCTATAGCGCGTTTGCCACGTTTTTCCCTGATACCCTCCGTTTCTTGGGGCAGGATGTATCGGTCTACTTCGATGCAGCCGTTATGATCATTGCGTTGGTGTTGATGGGACGACTGCTGGAGGCACGGGCAAAAAGTCGCGCCTCCGACGCCATCCGCAGACTCATCGGACTCCAACCGAAAACCGCGCGAGTGGAGCGCAACGGAACTGAAGTCGACATTCCCATCAGTGAGGTGGGGGAGGGCGATACTGTTCTTGTGCGGTCAGGTGAAAAAATTCCCGTTGACGGGACGATCCTCGAAGGCACCACCTCCATCGATGAATCCATGATTACCGGCGAAAGCCTTCCGGTTGATAAAAAGCCGGGTTCTGCTGTGGTCGGTGGTTCCGTCAATAAAACTGGGTTCTTCAAGATGCGTGCAACGCGGCTGGGAAAGGATTCCATGCTTTCGCAGATCATACGGATGGTTGAAGAAGCGCAAGGCTCGAAGGCGCCGGTCCAGCGGCTGGCTGATAAAGTGGCGGGTATTTTCGTCCCCGCGGTGATCGGGATTGCGACCCTGTCTTTCTTTGTGTGGTGGTTTTGGGGGGAATCCATCACCGACCTGCCGACCTCGTCATTCGTTTTTGCACTCATGATGTTCATTTCGGTCATGATCATCGCTTGTCCTTGCGCGCTTGGGCTTGCCACGCCTACTGCCATCATGGTGGGAACCGGCAAGGGGGCTGAACTGGGTATTCTTATCAAGGGCGGTGAAACGCTAGAACAGGTGTGCAAGCTGGATACTGTTCTTTTTGATAAAACAGGGACCCTCACAGAAGGAAAGCCAGAAGTGAACGATGTGATTCTGGATCCTCAATCCGAGCTTTCTGTGGACCGGCTATTAATCTATGCCGCATCGCTGGAAAAGGGATCGGAGCATCCTCTAGCTAAGGCCGTCATCAGTGAAGC
>CAJWLY010000194.1 GCA_913043155.1 uncultured Nitrospinaceae bacterium
GTCCGTAATTACCGATCTCAGTTCTCCAAGATTATCCGCAAGGATTCCTATGAAGCTCTGGTCCGCAGGTTGACCGATAAGGTCAACGACTTGGAGAACGATACCCAGAAAACAACTTCTGAGAAACTTTAGCCCCCACCTTCGAGTTGCTCCTCTTGATATCTTGTATCATTTGAGTCCCGGCTCTTACGCGCTCGGGCGCTCACGATGACTCCTGTTTCGGTCAGCAGATAAAGGAATACCGTGGGATTTCCTAACCAAACCTTGCCCTTATGATCATAAGCACGGCGCCGACCCGCATCGATCTGGCTGGAGGAACCCTCGACATTTGGCCGCTTTACCTATACTTCGATAACCCCCCGACCCTCAATGCGGCGATCGACCTTTATGCAACAGTCGAGCTGGTCCCGCGAAAAGATAAACGCATTGTTGTTGAATCGAAGGATCTGAACCATAAGGCGGAATTTTCATCAATCGATTCTATACCCGACAAACATCCGCTACACCTTATCCTGAAAACGCTGAAATACTATCGTCCACGGCGCGGACTTACGATCGTGACCTCAAGCGAAGCGCCGCCCGGATCCGGTATCGGCGGGTCCTCGGCTTTAAGCATCGCCCTACAGGGGGCACTCAATGCGTTCTCTGGGAAAAATCTCAGTAAAAAACAAATACTTGAAGTGGCAAAGAATATCGAGACGCAGGTGATTTCTGTTCCTACCGGTTGGCAGGATTACTTTCCTTCGCTCTACGGAGGAGTGCGATCGGTACGGCCCGGATTCGATGGTGTCGACTCGGTTGCCTTACCTGTAGACTTTATGAAACTCACCCGGCACGTCGTCTTGTGCTATACCGGCAAGCCAAGGCAGTCGGGTGCCAACAACTGGGAGGTTATGAAACGGGCTCTAGATGGCGACCGGTCTGTTAGGAACAAACTGAAACAGATCGCTGACATCTCACGCGAGATGGAGCACACGCTGTCAAAGGGAAACATGAAGCAAGTCGCTACCCTGTTTGGACGCGAGTGGAAAGCACGCAAGGCACTGACCCCGGCCATCAGCACCCCACAAATGGACCGTCTCATTGCAGGTGCTATGAAGTGTGGAGCGCTGGCGGCTAAAGTGTGTGGCGCAGGTGGTGGTGGATGCGTGGCCTTCATGGTGCCGCCGTCGAAAAAAGAGTCCGTAGCTGCCGAGCTCACCCGATGTGGCGGACGAGTCATCGACTTTCGGTTCGTCCAGCGAGGCCTTCGCCTGCGGAAAAAATAATCCCGGGCCCTTCTCTTGTCATATTATTGAAGCGTCTCTTATTTCTTGGTGACCTTATGCCTGAAGTTCCTAGGTCCAAGGCCAAACCTATCCTCGCCACCTGTCTGGTTCTTATGCTTGGGATTTCTGTATGGATCAGCCAGTCTGATCTCCTCTCTGATAAAGACAAAGACGAAGCAATCGTTACCCCGATCGATGCCGAAGATGAAGCCGACCGGTTCATCCAAATGGCATCGCAGAATTATTTCTATCACGAGTTCGACGAGGCTGCTCAGAATTACCAAAAAGCTATCGCGCTGTTTGAAGAAAGAAAAAACTTCAAACGAGCCGCCAAGACCTACGAAGCCCTTGGCGATTTGTACAAATTTGCCAACCGTTCTCTGGAAGCAGAACAGAACTACCTTTTTGCCATTGATTACCACCATCGAATTCATAACCCGATAGGTGAAGGCCGAGCGATGAAAAGCATCGCCGATTTCTACCGGTACCGTTTGCGGTTGGATGAGGTGGAGGGCTGGTATGACAAGGCGGTCGCGGTGGTTCAGGATCTCGAACCCCATATCGTCAAGGCCAAAATCTACGAAACCCGGGGTCAGTATTTCCTGGATGCCGAGCGATTTTCCGAGGCGATCGATTCATTCAAAAAAGCGCAGGAAACCTTTGCCGACCTAGGGTATCCGCCCGGCTACGATCGCATGGCCCAGATCATCAAACGGCTTGAACGAAATTCGCTTTCTCTTAAAGGGCAATCAGGATATTAATTTCAATGTGGTTGCCCAATTTTTATCTTCCATTCCTTAAGGTTTTCATGCTGGGTAGGCAAATGGCGGCGTGATGGAGGTGCGGGCGCTTGTACTCGGCCCGGTGTCATGCAGGGCTGAATTTATTCCGTTTCGATGTCTGCTTCGGGTTCTACTGAAGCATCCTCATTCAAAAATACATCTTCATCCTCATCAGGCGTTTCGTTTTCGTCTGTGAGGCGTTCTTTGATCACATTTATGTCCTTTTTGTTTTTCTTGATATTTTTCAAAAGATACCGAGTCTCATCGTCGGGAAACAGATCGTTGAGATCCGTTTCCGCTTCTGGGAACAGAGCATTCAGGTCGATCTCCTTTTCTTGTGTGCGCTCCTGGACGGGAGATTCCTCTGAAACGGATTTGGGAGCGTCACCGGTGGATCCCGGTTCTCCCGTGGCAATCGGGTTAGCTGGGTTTTGTTTTTTGGTAGGATTTGTTTCGTTCATGGGACGTTCCTTTCTCTCCGCATACTAACCAAAACTTTTTCGCAAAACAATCCCTCACCGTTTGCTGCTATTAAAACCTAGCCAACCAGACCCCTAGAAATATTGCCACCGAAACCGCCGTCAGGATGAGTTGAGCTATTGTTTTCATTTTTTGAAGCGTTTCTGGAACCTGTTTGCGGTTTTCTGGAGATAGATCGAGATTGGCGATGCGGTTTCTGAGGGAGAATGTCTGGTGAATACTCAAAAAGAACGCAGCTATGACGAAGATCATTTTAAACCCGAACAGGTTGTAATATCCTGGTTTCAGTTCCACCTGTGCTGAGTAGTTTTCAAGTAGAAAATAAATTCCCGTGCCGATAAGCACAAGGAGACAGGTGAATACGGTCGGACTGAGGAGGTCGAA
>CAJWLY010000195.1 GCA_913043155.1 uncultured Nitrospinaceae bacterium
ATGAATTTGGGCCTGAGCGCCGCCATCACTTTCAGAAACGAACTGTATTCTTCGGGCGGCAGGGCCAGCGCCTGATGATGCGAGAAATTCCCCTCCAAAAGTGGTAAAAACCGCGCATGGGCAAAGTCCACCTCACCATAAAGCTTGTGGATATGGCGAATGACATCGGGGCTGACAACGGTATCCACCTGGTTCCACACCGTCACCTCGCTGTCGTGAACTAGAAGTCCGTGTTCCGGGTAATAGTCACCTTCATTGAGAGAGGGGGTGGGGGTCAGAACAACATCCTTGACCCTAATTGCTTCAAAATCTGCGACAACCTGGATATTTTCAAATTCAAGTTCCTTGAGCACGTCGATGAGAATATCGTCTTTCGGAACCAAGATCGTCACATCTGGTTTAAGAATGGCCTTATTCTGTCTTAGGAAAGCCAGCGTGCGAACATCGAAATGATCCTGATGACGGTGCGAAATATTCAACACATCAACCGGGGGGATCTTGTCTGTATTCAGGTCAATGCTAGGACACAATACGTTGATCTCCTCCCAGAGAAAATCAAACCAAACCGGGTCGGTCAGAATAGTGGTTTCCTTGGACTGTATGAGCAGACTTGCGTGTCCGATCAGCGTTGTCTTGATCATCGCTTTGAATTATTTAGGGAAATGGGCTAAAGGTTACCCGAACGATGAAAAATTCTCAAGTCCTATTCCCGAGGTAACCTGGCAAGATGTGTATTGACATTGTTAGGAGAGTTCAACAGAATAAAATCCATCCAAAACTTATGAGTTAGGAAAAAAACAGCTATGGAGCAGCCATCGATTCAGTTTGAAGAAGGCAAACCTTGTCCCGTGCAAATTGCTGGTACCGGGGGGGGGCTCTCCTTTTCTCCTGCTGGGGACATGCTCCTCATCGGAAGCGCGGTGAGCCCGACTCCCGAGCAGATCGAAGCGTGGGGAGGCAAGTGGCGAGCAAAACTCTATACAGAATCCGAGTTCCCTGCCATCGCTTTGTTCGCCATTGGCAGCGAAGAATGGATCATCGAAGCCCCATGTAACCCAACCCAACAGGAACGAGAGACGCCCGGATTCTGCGAAGAACTGTATGCGAAGGATAGTTATGAAATGGGGGCAATCCTAGTGGACTCTGAAACTGGCATAATCAAGAAAATCCGACGTGTGGAGCTGGACGAGATGTTTGTTGAACGGATGGTGATGTCATGGAATCCATTCAGGGGTACCGGTGACCAGTATACGAAATCCTACGACCAAGATACCTTTAACCAACGGGTGGCCGAACTCTTCAAAATGAAATCGTCAAAACAGATGTGGATGAGTTCGTGGTGAGACTACTCCTTACCCCGTTGAGGGAAAGGGCGGGGTAGGAGGAATTTTATTAAATTCTACAAATTTTATCTTATAACCTGTTTTGTTAAATCCTCGTCGTCGCCGAGGTCTTCTTCCTCGTCCACGTCTTCGATTTCGACGTCTTCAAATTCTTCGACTGCTTCGTCCACCTCTTCAATTGCCTCTTCGCGCACAAATTCGGGATACTCCAACTGCTGAAGGTATTCGGACTCAGCCAGCATAGCAAAACCATCGTCCGTGTATGGATTGCCCTCGATATAAAGGCGAAGCAGGTTGGTCATCAGTTCGGAAGTAGCAATCGCCTGCAATCCTTCGTCGGTAATTTCGTTATATTCGACCATCAGGTGGGCTAGGTTCTGGAGTTTCTCTGACTCGACAATATACCTAATACCTTCATCACCGATCTTGTTGCGATCCAGCGACAGCAGGCGAAGGTTCATTACATTTTTTGAATGCGCCAGTTCACGCATACCCTCAGCAGTGATTTTATTTAACTCGAGATAAAGCTGGGTTAGGTTGTCGAATCCATCATACTTCGCGATGAATCCGCACTCGAGATCACCGATACCCAGGTTGCTGAGGTCACAAACCATCCCCTCTTCCGTTTCCTTCGTGCGTTTGCGAACAAGATTCTGAATGAGGAATCCGCTCAACGTATTTTTCCCCATATCGGTTAGGTGGTTATCAGAAAGTTCTATCACCTGTAGATTGGGAAAATTCGAGCTTTTACTGAGAGCAATAACTCCCTTGTCGGTGATCCCATTTTTTCGCAGGTCCAGTATCTCAAGATGAGTGAGTGAAGTGGCAGCAGATAGATGTTTAATCCCTTCGTCTCCTAGTTTATTTTCTGCGAGTACCAGACCGGTAAGTCCGCTAAAATTTTTGGAAGTGGCAATGGAACGAGCGCCTTGGGGTCCGATACCGTTCAACGCTAGCCTCAGTGACTTGAGTTTAGGAAATTTATCAGACTCGGCAAGGGCTTTTATCCCTTCGTCGCCAATTTTGTTCCTGTACATTTTGAGAGACTCAAGCATGGGCAGGTTACTGGATTCAGCAAGCGCCTGAGCACCCTCCGCTGTCAGCTTATTATTGCTAAGCGTGAGACGTTTAAGTTGCTTGACGGAGCGCGATTTCGCAAAAGCCTTCACACCCTCGTCGCCAAGTTTGATAAAATTAAAATCGAGGGTTTCGTAATCGCGGCTTAGTTTGAAACCATTCCGAATAGTCCCTTCAATATTGTAGTATCTTGCTTTCGTTGCCATGAATACTCGAAAAACCGTAGGTAAACTCAAATATGGTCCTAGATAAAAATATTCTACACTAAACTTTTTTTTGTGGAAGAGAGATACAAGTTTTTATACAAAAATTTTTTCAAAAAATCGAGTCAGGCTTCCAAAATAAGCGTTATCACATGCCATCATCATGTCATTGTGGCCGACTCCTTCTAGAATATCCAGTATCTTGTGTTTTGAGCCCGCATTCTCATAGTTGAGCCGTGCTTCTTGTGGATGGATCAGAAAATCCTCCTCCCCGTGCATGATAAGGA
>CAJWLY010000196.1 GCA_913043155.1 uncultured Nitrospinaceae bacterium
TGCAGGAGAGACCATTGTCTGCGGACACCTCTTTGTTTCCGCGATTGGATGCATTCAGGATCGTCTTCAATAATACCTTCCCAGATTTTTTGGGACTGAAGTTCGGAAAGAATAAAATAGTCAGGCCAGGATTCCAACCACTGGATTTTAAGCCAGGAGGAAAGGTCGAAGATTTCCGGAGTGTCCCAGACTTTTTTCCCCGTGTGTTTCTGATGTTCGCTGTCTTTAAAAAAAAGGTGCCGGGCAAGGCGTGGGCTGACAGTGAGGATTAGGAGATCCCGGGACATCTGTTTTTTTAATAGATGGGACGATAACTACAAAGGTACAAAGAGCGTCAAGGAACGTGGTTTGGCAGCAACACCCGAATTCATCAGGATATTTTTTTGTTTCCTATTGTCTTTGCGGTGAAAAGTATTTTTACGGTGTGTCCTGGACCCAGACTTCCCCCTTGGATGTGGTCTCGCGTTTCCAGATGGGGGTGGTGCGCTTGAGTTCGGCGATGGCCCATTCGCAGGCTTTGAAGGCTTCCTTCCGGTGCTCCCCTGCAGCAACGATCAATACGATGTTTTCACCAATATCGATTTCGCCGATGCGATGGATGATGATCATTTCGATGATCCCGTAATCTCTGATGGCCTGCTGACGAATCTCTTCCAGTTTTTTCTCGGCCATTTTGGGGTAATGCTCAAAATTGAGTTGGGTGATGTTCTCGCCTTTAGATAGTTCGCGCCCAGTCCCTAGAAAGGTGACGATTCCTCCGATATTGCGGGAAGCCTTTTTGATGGCTTCGATTTCATCAGTGACGATGAAATCCTCCCGTTGGATTCTGATCGTGGATTCCAGAGCAGTACTCATAACGGTTCCTTTCAACATCCGCCGGAAAAAGGTGGAAGCAGTGCTACCTCGTCTCCGTCTCGAATGACCGCGCCGGGGACGACCACCTCATGGTTAACGGAAATCATGACTTTCTTTCCCCGCATCATTTCTCCAATCTTGGGTGCGGTTTTTGATATTTCTTCGCTCAGCCTCTCAAGCGTGGTTTCGCTTCCCAGGTTGAACAGGTCTTCCTCCTTGCCTGCCAGAGATCTTAAGCTGGCAAAGTATTTTACGGTGATCATGAAATAAACCTGTAAACGGACTGCGTTTGGTTATTTCGGCGGCGAGGTGCCCACCCGTTCCTTGGTGAACGTGCCGGATTTTCCGCCAGATTTACGAAGCAACCCGATATTAGTAAAATAGATGCTCCGGTCAACCGCTTTGCACATATCGTAGATGGTGAGCGCTGCGATTGAAACGGCCGTGAGTGCCTCCATTTCTACCCCAGTCTGGCCTGTGACCTTGACCGTGGCCTCGATCTGAATCCGGCACAAGCCAGATTTCGGATCGGGTTCCAAGTCCTCCGAAAAGCCAATGTCTACATTGGTCAGGAGGAGGGGATGGCACATGGGAATGATCTCAGAGGTTTTCTTTGTTCCCATGATCCCAGCAACCTGTGCGACGGCCAGAACGTCTCCTTTTTTAATCTGCCCCTCTTTTATTAATCGCAACGTCTCTGGCGCCATGTAGACCTCGCCGGTTGCGACGGCTACACGTTCGGTATCCGCTTTCCCGCCTACATCGACCATACGGGCGTGGCCCTCTTCATTGAAATGGGTCAGGGGGTTAGACATGGAACAATACTACATTATCTGTTTAGGTCAGACAATCGGAAATCGCCTTCAACAGCCTGCCGTAAAGTTTTTTAACCTTTTGTTATTAATAGAGATTCATGACGCAGGTAGTTCGTAGAGACCCAGCATATTTCCGTCTGGATCAGCAAAGCAAATCAGTTTTCCATAGGAATAGATTTCCAGTTCCCCACTGAAAGAAACGCCCTTTTGCTTCAGCGACTCGATTTCCTCCTCAATGGAGTTCGCTTTAAAATAAATAGTTGCTCCGTGACTAGGCTCGTTGATAATTTCCCTATGCAGAGCCAGCCTTTGGCCATCGAGATCGAACTCCGCCCAACCGTCTTCCATGAGCAGTATTTTGAGCCCGAGCACGTCCCGGTAGAAAGTTACTGACCGGTCTAGATCGGTAACAGGCAAAGAGATGAACGCCAGTTTGCTTGTCATAGAAATAAATCCAAAATTGGGTTTTGGCCATTCTTTTGTTACTTTATAGGACTTTAGCCGCTTCATCAAATAATCGCAGTTGGGGAGGGGTGCCGGTTGTCCTATTTCAGCATCGGCCTAGTCTTGACTTCCTGATCCATGTCGAATACTCCCTTGTATAATTTCTTGGAAATTAGATAAAATATTTCTTACAACATGTTTAATTCGACGGGGTAACTCTACCATGATGAATATTGTTGGAGGTGTTTTGTGCTCAGAGTAAATCAGCTGCCGGTATTTAAATATTGTCTAATTATTTTAATTTTTTGTTTGCTGACCTCTGCCGAGGCGGCGAAGCGGGAGAGTAAAACGCTGGTACTGGATAACGGGCTAGCGGCTTTACTGATTCATGACCCGGATGTGCATCGAAGTGCCGCGTCGCTTTCTGTGGGAACGGGGCAGTTGTATGACCCCAAGGAAAAAATGGGTTTGGCGCATTACCTGGAGCACATGCTGTTTCTTGGAACGAAAAAATATCCTGATGTTGAGGATTTTAAGAAATACCTGAATGAGAATTCTGGGGGGAGCAATGCCTACACGGCCAAGGCGATCACCAATTATTTTTTTGAAGTATCACATGAAGCGTTCGATGGAGCACTAGACCGATTCAGCCAATTCTTCAAGGCGCCCCTGTTCGATAAAAAATACTCCAAACGTGAGGTCAATGCTGTCAGTAGCGAACATGATAAAAATATGCGGAGTGATGGTTGGCGTTCCAATTATGTCCAAGATCTCACTGCGGAAGAAGGTCACCC
>CAJWLY010000197.1 GCA_913043155.1 uncultured Nitrospinaceae bacterium
AAGGTGGTGCCGATGGGGAGATTCGAACTCCCACGGATTGCTCCATACGCCCCTCAAGCGCACGTGTCTACCAGTTCCACCACATCGGCAAGTTTTCTTATTCGGATGCGTTATCGCCGTTATCGGCCGGAGGCAGGGATTGCTCGACGGCCACGGGCTGTTCGGTGCCTTGCATGATAGAACGGGATTTTTCTTTGGAAGACATGGTCGCCAGCGTGAGTGAGGTTACCATGAACAAGGTCGCGATTGCCGTAGTCAGTTTAGTTAGGAAATTTGCCGATCCGGAACTGCCGAACATGGTCTGACTGCTTCCTCCTCCCAGTCCGGAACCCATAGCGGCCCCCTTCCCTGTCTGCAAAAGAATGACTAGAATCAGAAATAGCGTACATAACACATGTAAAACGACGAACAAGGTGTGCATCGGAATCGGTCTCCAGTTTTAAACTTTATTTGATGGAACAGATAATATCATAAAATGAATCAGACTTCAGGCTGGCTCCGCCGACCAGAAGCCCGTCGATATCGGGTTGAACCGTGAGCGGACCGCTGGTCTCCGGCGTCACGCTTCCTCCATACAGGATTCGGACGTTTTCCGCTGAGTTCTCCCCAAAGGCCTGGCGTGCCCAATCTCGGATGATCCGGTGAACGTGCTGCGCCTGCTCCGGCGTGGCCGTCCTACCGGTACCGATGGCCCAAACCGGTTCATAGGCAATGACTAGACCTTCGAACTGCCTGACATCCAGCCCATTCAGACCCTCGCTCAACTGATGTTCGATCACCTGTCGTGTGTGTTCGCTTTCCCTTTCTTCCAGGGACTCACCCACACAAAATATAACCCCCAACCCGGAAGCTAGAGCAACGCCTATCTTCCGACTGATGAAAGCGTCTGTTTCAAAGAAATGTTGACGGCGTTCAGAATGCCCCAAGATCACGAAACGGCATCCGGCATCCTTGAGCATCGCTGCCGAAATCTCGCCGGTGCGGGCACCTTCTGGTTCTGGCCCTATATTTTGTCCAGCCAACGAAATACAACTTCTACGGATTCTCTCTTCCACCGCGGCAAGGGCAGTGAAGGGTGGCGCCACAACAACCTCTACCGTTTCGGGAAATGGCGGCTTTCCCAGTAAACTCCCAACCCAATCAGTGGCATCGGAAATGAGCATGTTCATTTTCCAGTTGCCGACGACGAGGGAACGTCTCATATCATTTTAAAGGCCTTGCTTCACAATTAACTTCAACAGGTCACGGACCCGGGATGAGTATCCCCATTCATTGTCATACCATGCCAACACTTTCACAAGCCGACCATCAATCACCTTCGTTGACTGGCTATCGATGATCGAAGAGGCATCGTTTCCGTTGAAGTCGACCGAAACCAAAGGCGCTTCCTCATAGCGAAGGATTCCTTTCAGTGATCCCCGAGCGGCTTCCTGGAACATGGCGTTGACCTCATCCGTCGACGTATCCTTCCCTACCTCGGCGACAAAATCGACGATGGAAACGTTTGGGGTGGGCACGCGAATAGCCATCCCATCCAGCTTGCCTTTAAGTTCGGGCAGGACCAGTGAAACGGCCTTCGCTGCGCCGGTGGTTGTCGGAATCATTGAAACCGAAGCCGCCCGCGCGCGACGCAAATCCTTGTGCGGCAGGTCAAGGATCTGCTGATCGTTGGTATACGAGTGGATCGTAGTCATTACTCCCCGCTCAATTCCCAGTTTTTCGTGGAGAACTTTGGCAACGGGAGCCAGACAATTTGTTGTGCAGGAAGCATTAGACAGAATCTTATGCGCTTGAGCCTCGTACACACCGTCATTTACACCCAAAACAAGAGTCACGTCTGGGTCGGTCGCTGGAGCCGAAATGATAACTTTCTTCGCCCCGGCCTTAAGATGCTTTTCCGCATCCGGGCGTTTGGTGAATCTCCCCGTGGACTCCACCACGAGATCCACTCCCAACTCCTTCCAGGGCAATGCCGCCGGATCACGCTCGGCCAGTATGCGGACCGCCTTGTCATTGACCACGAGTCCGTTCCCGTCCGCTTCTACATGAACCGTGCTTACTCCTTGAACAGAATCGTACTTAAACAAGTGTGCAAGCGTTTTTGGGTCAGTCAAATCGTTGATCGCAACAACATCAAACAGGGAAGCGCATTCCTGATCGCGAAGAATACATTTGAAAACGTTTCGCCCGATTCTGCCGAATCCGTTAATAGCTACCTTAATAGACACTAAAGGAAAACCCTCCTGAAAGAATGGCTGAGCGATCCCACTGGGACTCTCAGAATGCGCAGACACCGCAATGACAATTTTAAGGGTAGAAATAGAAGAGTCGAGGTGCCCTACGATCCCCAATCGCTTCCGTCAAATAACGAGGAGACAACAAATAAAGGGACAGAGAAGAAAAATTCCTTCCTGTCCCTCTTAAAGCGATTATGCAGAAATTGGAAACCCAAGTCAATAACAACCTTTGGCAAGAAAATAGAAGGAGATAGGAACAGCCGTCCGCTATTTATACAGTACTATCTAATGTCTACAAAAAACTCCGTACTGGATCGAAGCAAGCATATCTGTGACGGATTTGTCCATCCCGAGGTAAATGGACTGGGAAACGATATGATGCCCAATATTAAGCTCCTCAATCTCGGGAATCGCGGCCACTGCAACAACGTTCTCGTTGGTAAGACCATGTCCAGCAAACACGCGAAGCCCCTTCCCACTCGCCAGTATCGATGCTTCGCGAAGCCGGGCCAGATGCGCCTCAGCTTCTTCCTTCGACCCACACTCCGAATAGGGTCCCGTATTGAACTCAATGCTATCGGCCCCAACCCTCTTTGCAGCCTCGATTTGCTCGCGCTCGGTATCGATAAACAGGCTGAATAAAATACCTCGTGTCTT
>CAJWLY010000198.1 GCA_913043155.1 uncultured Nitrospinaceae bacterium
GGAAAAGACGAGGACGAGCAGGGTTTTCCCTTCGTTGGCCGCGCTGGAAAAAAATTGACCGAGATTATCGAAAATGGGATGAATCTCCACCGGGAACAGGATACATACATCTGCAACATCGTAAAATGCCGCCCGCCGGGAAACCGTGACCCGAAGGAGGAGGAAATCTCTGCCTGCAAGCCGTTTCTGGTGAAGCAACTTCAGGCGATCCGCCCCCTAGCCATTGTCGCTTTAGGTAAACCGGCGGCTAGCACCCTGCTCGGACGCAACGTGCCCATAACAAAGGAACGTGGAACCTGGCACGAGTTTGAGGGCATCCCTCTGATGCTCACGTTTCACCCGGCCTACCTCCTCAGGTTTTACACCCTAGAAAACCGGCGCGCCGTAATGGACGACATGAACAAAGTTCTAAAAAAACTGAAAGGGTGATTTCGTTCAAATACTCCATTGGCAAATAGCAGAAAAGCATCGGAACCGCAGGCTCCTTCAGAACCCCAGAAAAGCGCCTGAATAAACTCGCAGCCTTGGCTATAATCATTGACCTGAAAATGAAATGACAAGAGATATTGGAAAACTGATCGCCGTAATTGGATCGGGAAGCGATCGGCAACCTCACCTCTCTACGCCGCTTGGGCGGCGGCTGGCAGAAAAGGGATACAGCCTCATCAACGGCGGAGGCGGTGGCGTAATGGCTGAAACAGCGAAAGCATTCATCAAAGTAAAAAACAGGAAAGGACTTGTAGTGGGCGTGATTCCGTCCACAAAACCCTGTGGCCTAGCGGAAGAACGCAAAAGGTATGAGCCCCCATCCGGATATCCAAATGCTTATACCGAACTGGTCATACGCACCCACTTGCATTTATCCAAAACAATGGGAAAGGACATCGCAAGCAGAAATCATATCATCGTGCTTAGCGCTGATCATGTGGTGGCTCTTCCTGGTGGGCCCGGCACAAGGTCGGAAGTTGAGCTTGCATTGGACTACGGAAAATCTCCTATCCTTATAAGCCCGCATGGTGAATGGGGTGAATTTTCTGAACGCGCTACCATTGTTAAAACCCCCGAGGACGCTTTGAGAGAGTTTAATGGAATTTTCTGAAATTCGTTCGGCGTACCTGGCTGCAGAGGATTTCTCAAGCCAACTCTTAGGAGAAGTGCCGGGAGTGATTGCGACTCACGGTCAGCTGGTTTTTTCATCGAAGCCTGCTGTTAATGTGCTTTGGGCGCAAAATATCTGGCACAATCCGGCAGTTTTTTCCATCGAGTCGATCAATGACGGAGCGAAAAAACTCAAGTTGATTCAGCGCAACTGGTGGCTGTATTCGTTTCAACATCACCGACGAGCGAAACTAATCCAGGAAAAACTGCCACACGTTTCCGCTAAACCGCTTGTGTTCCCATGTAGCCTGCCCCCTTCCCCTCTCGGGTCATGGACTTTGCTGGACGAAAACACAATTCTCGCATCGCCCAACTGTTCCAGCCTGTTTCCCAACGGAGAAGTCAAATTTATAGAGGACAGGCAGGGGCCACCAAGCCGTGCTTATTTGAAACTCTACGAAGCGCTCACACTGATGCAAGAGCATCCACAACCGGGAGAGTTCTGTGTCGACGCGGGGGGCAGTCCGGGCGGATGGGCCTGGGTAGTCCAGCAACTCGGAGCGCAAGTACTCACCATCGACCGAGCCACACCGGAACCGAAAATCCTATCTCTTCCCAATGTAAAATTTCGCAAAGGCGACGCATTTGCACTAAAGCCTGCTGATTTTGACCCGGTAGACTGGCTGCTCAGCGACGTGGTCTGTTTTCCGAACAAACTGCTTGAGTGGGCGTCGATGTGGGTGGAGTCTGGGAAATGCGGAAACTTTGTATGTACAATCAAATTCAAAGGTGAACCTGACTATGGGATTGCAAAAAAATTTTTAGGGATAAGGGGAAGCCGTGTGGCCCACCTGCATCACAACAGACATGAACTCACCTGGATGTATCGGTCACACTGGTCTTGATTCCTTCTATAACACCGAGAAATACCGTCTCCACGCATAAAATCCTAAACTTCCCGGGTCCGCGTTACCCTTGGAGTCGGGATAAAGAGCAACTCAAAATTAAGCAGGAGAGTTCGTTAAAAATTATCGCTTTAAAATACTTTGTGAGAAGTATTTTGGTGGGATGTCTACATCAAACTGAATGACGTCGAACACATAGGTCGTTTTTGTGTTCTCCTTAAGAAGATCGCGAAACACCATTTTCCCGGGGAACAATCTTTTCCCAACGGGCCGATACTCCAAAAATTTAATTTCCTTGAGCAACATCCCGCTCTTGGCGTAGAGTTCTTCGCGTAAAACTACTCGGCGTTTTGGGTCGACCCATAATTTTCGGGTTCGGTATGTGGTCGTCTTGTCGTGTGCCGTGAGGTGCAAGACCCCACAGGACACCCCACGCAACTTTTCCATTCCCTCCAGGGTAGCGATGTAAGCCCGGCTGAGCTTCTTGTCCTCCATCATGTCCTCATAAGACAGGTCACTCCCCATCATGGACTGACGCAACATGTGCCCTGCGATGAGAATCTTTCGGTCCGTACGTGGAATATACATCCACAGTTTGGAGCCAATTTTGAGCATTCGGGTTCCTTTTTCTCTTGGCGGCGCCTTGTAAAAACTATAGGCGCGCTCCACCCCCTCCATCCAGCTTTCCATCTTCAGCACCCGCTCCAGCCTGCCATTGTCAATGATGAGCCTTGATTCAATGTGCTTGGTGTTCGACCAGAGGTTGTCGTCCACTTTTTCTAACAGTTTTTGGGGGTCAATCGTTTCGCCAAAAACGGGAACAGCCAAAAACAATAAGATCAAAAAACAGGATGCGCTCAGTCGTGACGCTCG
>CAJWLY010000199.1 GCA_913043155.1 uncultured Nitrospinaceae bacterium
TCCAGTTTGAATGGCTTGATGATTGCTTCAACTTTCTTCATAATTTAATTTCCTTATTACACTCGATTGGCAATGTCTACGTTTGGTTGAAGTCTGGCTGACTACTGATAGATCAGCCCAAAAAATTTTAACTCCGGATCCCCTCTTCCAAAGCCTAATAAAAATAACGCCCGGCCTATCTGTGGAAATAACCCAAATAATCGCGCAACCGAAGCCCCGCCTAGAATCGTTTAAGGAGACTAAATTATCTATTTATTTATAACTATTTGCGGAAAGAGCACAAAACCTAGCACAAGCAGGAAAATTTTTCAAACAGGAGTTTTGTCCTGATTTTGGACATTAGTTGGGAACCTGTTTGAATTTTATGCACTTAGATTGATTTAAGGGAGGTTATTCACTCTCTTCAGTGAGACGGTTAAGAGCCTTTTCCAACTCGTCCTGTTTTTTCTGGACCGATTCTGCATCCGGACGGAGAGGAATGGGAATGGGCTGTCCAAAGCTCACAGTACAGCGGGTGAAGGGAAGCGGAATGACGAACCGGTCCCAGCTGTTGAGTTCGAATTTACGTTTGGCCCCAAAAGTCATAGGAATGAGGGGGGCATCTGTCATTCCTGCAATCTGAATGGAACCCGGCTGGGCCTTTATTCGCGGTCCGCGTGATCCATCGGCGATGATGATGATGCGCTCCTCGCGCTGGAGTACCTTGATCAGCGCCCGCGCAGAAGAAATTGCTTTCTTGTAAGTCGAACCCCGAATGACCGAGTACCCCATCAATCGCGCCAAGCGGGCCAGCAGGTCGCCGTCCTCGCTAGGACTGATCAACAAATAAAAATCGGGCCGACGACGAAGATAGTAAAACAGATAAAATATGCGCCCGTGCCACAGGGTCAGAATGTATTTCCCTGGAAGATTCCGGACATAATCTTCGGCCTTCTGGTTTTTCCGAGATATCCGGATAGTCCAGCACCAAAAATAAATCAATACATACAAAAAATAGGGAAGAACATAGTTAAACAGAAGTTTTTTCATGCCGTGGTGGTTCCTGAAGGATCTTGAAAATACGTCCCGCGACCCGATCCATCACTCCAGGTTCTCCAAGCGAACCTCGAACCTGAAACAAACGGGAACGCAGGATTCCGTGTTTTTCCGGATCGTTGAGCACCTTTAGCGCTTCGTCCGCGACATTTTTAGCTGTGGCCTTGCTTTGAATGAGTTCGGGAACCACCTTCTCCCCAGCAACGACATTGACCAATCCGTACACCTTGGTATTTAAAAGCAACCGGGCCAACCAGTAAGTGATCCATTTGAGTCGGTAAACGATGACCATGGGACATCCCATGAGCCCGGCTTCGAGAGTTGCCGAACCGGATGCAATGATCAAATAATCACAGCAGTTCATCACATCATACGATTTCCCCGTCACGACTCGGATATCGAGGGGGTTGGACTTCAGTCGCTGGCGTATTATCTCAGGGTCCAGGGTATCAGCTACAGGCAGGATGAATTGGGAATCTTTAATCTTTTTTCGGATTTCCCCTGCCGAATCAACCATGAGGTCCAACAAAAATTGAATCTCATTATTCCGACTGCCGGGCAAAAGACCGATAGTTTTTTGTTCAGGGTCTAGGGAAAATTCTTGTATCGCTTCTTCGCGGGGCATAGTGGGCTGTACTGTTTCGACAAAGGGGTGACCCAAAAATTCGGCGCTCACCCCCGCCTTATTGTACATTTCCTCCTCAAAAGGAAACAGGACAAACATTTTATCCACCGTTCGGCGGATATCCTTGATCCTGCCCTTACGCCAAGCCCAAACCTGAGGACTGATGAAGAAAAAGACTCGGCATCCGTGTTTTCGGCACTGCCGCGCCAGGCGAAGGTTTAGTGTAGGATAATCGATAAGGATGACGGCATCGTACTTTCCGCTGCGAATTTCACCAACAAGTACGCGGTACACGTTCCAGTAGTGGGAAAGATCGCTCAGTAACTCAACGAATCCGACCGCGCCCATGCGGTCAATATCAAAGAACGTCTCCACCCCCTCCCCACGCATGCGGTTGCCGCCCAGTCCGGAAAACCGGCAGTTGGGCTGGAGCATTTTCAAGGCATGGACGAGCCCACTTCCGTGCAGATCCCCGGAAGCCTCTCCGGCAACAATCAGAAACCGATAAGACTTATCGCTCATTTAATATTTGATGGAAACAAGCGGAAAAAAAGAAATGTTTTCGACTCCACCAATTCAGCGTCGCTCAAACGCAAACCATAGCAATGTCAGCCCGGTCTGCCATCTCCACCACTTTGGGCTGATCAACGACCATGATCCCCCCCGCCTCCAAGGCCAGAACAGACGCTCCGCCCTTTGCCATACGCTCGAGAGTCCGGGGTCCAATGCCGGGAACATCGTAGCGGTAGTCCTGTCCGGTACGACTGACCTTCACCACCACACATTTTCCTCCGGACAGCTCACATCCCCGCTCTAACGCCCGATCGGTTCCCTCAATTGCCTCAACTGCCATAACAGTTTTGTTTTTCACGACGATCGTCTGGCCAATTTCCATATCAGCCAGTTGCTTCGCAATAGGGAGCCCAAACCGTATATCCTCCATTTCCTGCTTCGATGGCTTCCGACGGGTAATCTGACCTTCCGCGGGAAAGAGTTCGGTAAGAAGCTCCCTCTGGTCCAGAACATGGAACCCTTCACTTTCCATCTCGCGGATAGCAGCAAGCAACAAGGTCTTGTCTTCCCTGGTAACAAGCTGCTTCAGAACTTTCAATGCACGCAGATCAAAGAGCTCGGGCTTAAAAATCACCCTCTTGTCCACCTTACCCAACATCACCAAGTCAGTAATACCTTCGTCTCTGAACGTCTGGA
>CAJWLY010000200.1 GCA_913043155.1 uncultured Nitrospinaceae bacterium
CAGAGGATATTTGCAAGTACCTGAATATCGACCTCGGCCGTACGGTGATTAAGGACTTTTCGGACGACGAAATTTATGTTCGTCTCGAAGAGAATGTCCGTGGCGGCGATGTGTTCGTCATCCAATCGACCTGCTCTCCAGGGAACACCAACCTGATGGAGCTGTTGATTATGATCGACGCTCTCAAGCGTGCCTCGGCCAAACGTGTCACGGCGGTGATCCCTTATTACGGATACGCACGTCAGGACCGAAAATGTGAGCCTAGGGTTCCGATAACGTCCAAGTTGGTGGCTGATTTACTGGTGACGGCGGGAACTGATCGGGTACTGACGGTCGACCTACATGCGGGGCAGATCCAGGGGTTTTTTAACATCCCGGTGGATCACCTTTTTGCGATGAAGGTACTGGTCCCCTATCTTCAAAGCTTAGACCTGAAGAATATGGTGGTTATTTCACCGGACGCCGGGGGTGTAGAACGGGCAAGGGCGTTTGCCAAGCGCTTGGGCGTGAGCTTGGCCATTATCGATAAACGCCGGGAAACGGTGAACGAAGCCAAGGCAATGAATATCATCGGCGATGTTTCCGGCAAAGTCACCTTTATCGTCGACGATATGATCGATACGGCGGGTACTCTGGTGGAGGGCGCCGTCGCTCTGATGGAAGCCGGCGCCAAGGAAGTGCATGCGTGTTGTACGCATGCCGTATTGTCGGGACCGGCGCTGGATCGTATTTCCAATGCGCCGATCAAATCTATTGTGGCGACAAACACCATCCCGTTTCGCGACGGTATGAAGGACCATCCAAAAATCAAAATTCTATCCGTGGCGCCTCTTCTAGGCGAAGCCATTTTGCGAATCAACCGCGAAACCTCGGTTAGTTCTTTATTCGATTGAGAGGGAGTAAATAATGTCTGACGCATTGAGTGTGAAAATCAGAGAAAAAACCGGTAAGTCAGCAGCTCGGGAGCTACGCAGGAACGACGAAATCCCAGCTGTCCTTTACGGATTAAAAGACAATCTTTCTTTGTCTGTCAGTTCCAAGGAGTTCGCTAAGGTTTTGGATGATAAAGGTCGGAGCGCGCTGATTGACCTCAAGGTGGAAGGGGGCAAACAACGCAAGGTGATTCTAAAGGAGACCCAGACCCATCCCCTGAAAGAGCTTTATGTGCACGTGGATTTCCTGGAAGTGGCTCTTGACAAGGCGGTTAAGGTCAGTGTTCCGGTGAATCTGGTTGGTCAATCCCCCGGAGAAAAGCAGGGTGGTATCGTCAACCATATTCTCAAAACACTGGAAGCGGAGTGCCTGCCCATCAACATTCCCCAGGTTTTCGACGTCGATATGTCAGGTGTGGAACTTGGACAAGTGGTTCATGTATCCGATATGCAACTTCCGGAAGGCGTGAAAGTATTGCAGCGCCCCACTGAAGCTGTTGCCAGCGTGCACCTCGCTAAGGTCGAGGAAGAGAAGCCCGCGGAAGGTGAGGAAGAAGCGGTCGAAGGCGAGGTGGAAGGCGAGGAGAAAGACGGGGATGCGGCAGCAGAGGAGAAGGCTCCCAAGAAGGAAGAATCGACTCAGAAAGAGGGTTAATCATATCCGCTGTGTTTTTAATTATTGGTCTGGGCAACCCTGGACCGCGTTACGAGTTGACGCGCCACAATATCGGTTATCTCGTTATCGATAACCTGGCCGAAAAACACCGGATTCCACTCGCCGATCACAAGCATCAAGCCCTTTTAGGGGAAGGTGAGATAGAAGGATTACCAGTCATGGTTGCCAAGCCCATGACTTATATGAATAGGAGTGGTCAGGCGGTAAAGGCACTCCTTTCTGCTTTAGAGATTTTTCCCGAACAGATTATCGTGGTTCACGACGAAATCGATCTACCACTGGGTAAAATCAAAATAAAAACCAAGGGTGGCGACGCCGGTCAACTCGGGGTTCGGTCCATTACCGAACGGTTGGGGACCGATCACTTTTCCCGGGTTCGCGTTGGGATTGACCGGCCTGAAAATCAGGCTGATATTGAAGATTATGTATTGACCCCTTTCAGTGAAGAGGAGACTTCGGCTCTGAACGAGGTTGTTGAAGAAGCGGTGTGTAAAGTTGAAAAAACGCTTCTGGAAATGAATGAACGTTATCATCAAAAAACGGAGGAAAACGAAGAATGCTAAAGGAGTATAAAGGGGAGTTGATCTTCCTCATCATCGCAATGGCAGCCTACGTTTTTATGGCTACCCTGGACATATCGCAGAACTATTCTTATTTCAGTGTCGTATTCGGCCTGTTTGGATTGGTCATCGCTTGGAAGATTTTTGAAAAAGTCGACGAGCAACCCGACGGTAATGAAAAAATGAAGGAGATTGCAGAAGCCATCCATGAAGGGGCGATGGTGTTTCTGTCACGGGAATACAAAATACTTGGTTATTTCGTCGCCGGTGTTTTTGTTCTTCTCACGATTGTGATTTCTTACCAGCAGGGGTTCTGGATCGGTTTTTGGACTGCGGTGGCTTACGTTTGTGGGGCCGGATGTTCCATGCTGGCCGGATTCTTCGGTATGAATGCTGCCACCACAGCCGGCGTGCGCACCTCGCAGGCTGCCGCCGAAGGCGGCCAGGCCAAGGCACTCAATATTGCCTTCAATGGTGGGGCGGTCATGGGGCTCAGTGTCGCCAGCCTCGGACTCTTGGGGGTCGGCGGACTCTTCCTGCTGTTCGGACGCGGCGACTCGGCCAGCGTTATCAGCGGGTTTGCCATGGGCGCAAGTTCGATCGCCCTCTTTGCCCGTGTTGGGGGTGGTATCTACACGAAAACTGCCGACGTCGGTTCTGACCTTGT
>CAJWLY010000201.1 GCA_913043155.1 uncultured Nitrospinaceae bacterium
TACTATCTGTAAAGGGGTGCACTTGGGGACCTGTTTGGATGTGCTCGAAACCGTACACCCTAGAATCGAGAATCCCGAGAGGAACATCCGTTTTTACCTAGGCTACTCGGGCTGGTCCGGAGGACAGCTGGCGGGCGAAATGGAACAGCGAAGCTGGCTCGTCCAGAACGCCGAGGAACGGTTTGTGTTCAGCGAAATGGAAGATCAAATCTGGCCCGGGGTGGTCCATTCGCTGGGAGAGAAATACCATTACCTCACCAAGGCACCAGTGAATCCACAGTGGAACTAGAGTTTCACAGGTTCTCCGTTATTGATCCCATTCGGTGATGTCATGACCCGATTACACACAACCCCTCCTAGCGAGCAGATTTACCAAACTTATCTTTCTCCCCGGTATGATGGTCTCCCTGTAGAAAAATATTTTTCCACGCGATTCGCTTACCAGAGTGAAGAAGAATGGATCCGGATGATCCTTGATGGAAAGATTACTGTGAACGGAGAAAAGGCGGTTATCGGCCAGTTGTTGCGGGAAAAAGATTTGCTCATCACGAACATGGGTTTTCGGACCGAGCCGGCGGTGGACCGGCGGCTGGATGTGGTGTACGAAGACCGTTGGATCCGCGTGTTTAACAAAGGGGCACCGCTCCCGGTGCATCCCAGTGGGCGCTATTATCATAATTCCCTAACTGAAATTTTGCGCAAGGTTTATCCCGATGAAGTGCCACGTCCAACCCAGCGCCTCGATGGAATCACTACCGGACTCGTTGTGTTCGCTCGTACGCGGGAGGCGGCTGCATTTGTTATGGCAGAGTTTCAGGCAAACCGGGTGCAGAAGGAATACCTTGCAGTGGTAGAAGGCGTTCCCAAATCGAAACGTTTTACAGTCGAAGCACCTATTGGAAAGCTTCAAGGATCGAAACGGGCCGTCGGTAAAGACACCTTGCAGCCCAAATCGGCCCGGACCGATGTAGAGTGGCTGAGCACGGTTGACGGATGTTCCCTGTTGAAGGTGACCCCGCGTTCAGGGCGCACTCACCAGATCCGCGTTCACTTGGCTAGCGTCGGGCACCCTATTTACAACGACCCAGTCTATGGAAAGGGAAGCGGTGCGGTTCGTGCGTTTGGCTTGCATCACCGGCGAATGCGGTTCCGATGTTTCGATACAACTCTGGAATTAACTGCGACTTGCCCCACACATTTTCAACCTTATATGGATGCCGTTGGCGGCGACGAACTATGAACCAGCTCAACTCGCATGCCCTAACTCATCAGGACTCTGCTCCTAAAGGGTTGTTGCAGGGCGGACTGATCACTCGCGCACGAAATCCATTCTGGCTTGCGCCCATGGCGGGAGTTACCGATGTTTGTTACCGCCAGTTGATGGACGAGATGGGAGCAGGAGTGCTGATTTCTGAACTGATTTCCGCTAAAGGGCTTCTTTACAAATCCGGGAAAACCCGCAAGATGATCGCGATTCATCCGCGCCCCGGAACTTTGGTTGGGGTTCAACTGTTCGGCGAGGCGGCGGAAGATATCATCGAGGCATCGCAGCATGCGAAGGAAGCAGGCGCTGCGTTTATCGACATCAACTTGGGATGTCCTGTAAAAAAAGTGATCAAGAAAGGGTGCGGAGCCGCTCTCATGCGCGATCCGGCTAATCTGGAAACGTACCTCGTGCGAATCAAGCGCGGGATCGATCTTCCACTTACGGTCAAAATGCGTACCGGTTGGAGTCATGAGGAATTAACTATCCATGAATGTGTGAAAGCAGCTTACAACGCAGGTTGCGAGTGGGCGGCAATTCACGGACGCACCCGTGCGCAGAAGTACGAGGGGACAGCCGACTGGGATCTGATCGCCCAGGTAAAGCAGCGGGCGAAACTTCCCATTATCGGCAACGGCGACATTCGAAATGCAAGGCAGGCGCGGTCACTACTCGTCGAATCGGGAGTCGATGCCGTTATGATTGGGCGTGGTGCGTTGCGGAATCCATGGATTTTTCAGGAGTGCTTGGGCCATCATGAAAATGTTCCCGGCGAATCCTATGCACTTCTGGTCCGTTACCTCGAACTACTCAGGTCTCAATATGATTTGCATAACACGCACATCTTGCTCCGTAAGTTTGCGGCATGGTTGGTCTTTGGCTACCCTGGCGCTGCCGCTTTCCGGGGAGGTATGTATCGCCTGCTCACGGTTGATGAATTAATGCAAAGCGCCCGCGAGTTTTTTGACAAGGTCGCGCACTTACCCCGACCCCAGTTCGAGTATTCCGAAGTTTTTATGACTGGTGGACACGGTTAGCCTGACAAGGCCAGGAACAAATAGGTTGGTAGCCAGATGCTTACGAGCGGCGGAGCATCCCTAAGATCGTGTTGATCTGAGCAGTGCCTTCATCACGTATATCCTGTTATTCCATAAAGATGAAAAAGCAACCAGCACAACCGCAATCCCGACGCGTCAAAGATCGAGAGTTCACGTTGTACGGTTGGAACACCTGCATGCGGTTTTTTGAGGTCCGCCCCAGAGACCTGCTCCGCCTTTTTTTTTCAAAGAAGCGTTCTGCTCAATTGGGATCGGTCAAAAAATGGTGCGCCGAGCATAAACTTCCTTACCGGCAACTGGACGTAGAATCTTTAAATAAGGTTGCCGCTGGCACACATCATGAGGGAGTGGTCATGGTGGTGCGCCCGTTGGAATTATTGTCCGTCCACCCGTTCATTCGAGGAGGACTCGGACCACGTGGCCTAGCTATTGCTATGGACCGGATAAGCAATACGCATAACGTGGGAGCCA
>CAJWLY010000202.1 GCA_913043155.1 uncultured Nitrospinaceae bacterium
CATTGACTGGCCAGTTCTTGGATCGATTGCGCAGTGTTTTGATGATTGATCAAAATCTACTGATCCTTGCGGCGTTGATCGGGTTCGTGGCTGGACTCGCCTCGACCTTTTTTCGCTGGATGATCCATTTTTTTAACTCGGTTTTCTCAACCGATGGGTTTTCTATCGTAGGGGTCTCCCCCGAGATGTATCCATTCCTACTTCCGCTGATGCCCATGCTTGGCGGGTGCGTGATCGGAGCCATCTGCAAATTTTTCCCGAATGCGGTATCGGAAAACGGGGTCCACAAGGTCATGTACGCCGTTGCATTGAATGACGGAAAAGTCCGCAAGCGTACGATCGCCACATGCGCTGTCACCTCTTCGGTCACGATCGGATCGGGCGGTTCTGCCGGAAGGGAAGGCCCAACTGTCCAGATCGGCGCTGCGATAGGCTCTGCCTTCGGACAGCTGCTCCGCGTTTCTGCGGAACGGATGCGCGTGCTAGTGGGGTGCGGAGCGGCAGCTGGCATCGCTGCCTCATTCAACGCCCCACTTGCGGGAGTGCTATTTGCCCTCGAAATCATCCTCGGAGATTTTGCGATCCACACCTTCAGCCCCATCATCATCGCCTCAGTCATTGGCACCGTCACCGGGCGCGCCCTTGAAGGTAACGAGGTTACGTTCAACGTGCCGATGCATGAACTAGTGAGCCCCTTAGAAATTGTTTTTTACCTAGGGCTTGGAGTGTTGGCCGGGGTCACGGCCCGCCTGTTCACATTCACTTATTTTTATGTTCAGCAAACGTTCGAAGAGAAACTCGATATTCCTCAATACTTCAAACCTGCGCTTGGCGGATTCATCGTCGGTATGATTTCTATTTTCCTGCCGCAGATTCTGGGAAATGGATACGAGTTCATGGAACAGACACTGGCCGGACAAATGTTCTGGGGCATGGCGTTTCTTCTAGTCTTCATGAAAATCATGTGCACCTCCATTACCCTGGGTTCTGGAGGAATGGGCGGCGTATTTGCCCCGTCCCTATTTATCGGCGCGATGCTTGGCGCCGTGTTTGGATCGGGTGTACATTGGGCCTTTCCTACACTGACCGCATCACCGGAAACGTACGCGGTGGTCGCCATGGGCGCTGTAGCCGGCGCTGTCATGCAGGCACCGTTAACCAACATCCTCATGCTATTCGAACTGACCAACGATTACACCCTGATTCTGCCGATCATGGTCTCCTGCATCGTTTCTGCTTACACGTTTCAGAATTTTACAAAAAATTCTATCTACGTTCAGTACCTACTGAACAAAGGAGTCAATATCCGTCATGGGCGAGAGATGTCTATCCTGAACTCCATCAAGGTGAAAGACGTCATGAGTTCCGAATTTACCACCATCGCTCAGGAAATGCCTTTCCGAAAAATTCTAGAGACCATCGCCTACTCAAAAAACCTCTACTTTCCTGTCCTCGACAGCAAAGGAGACATGACGGGCATTCTTTCGTTCTCTGACATCCGCGAAATGATGTTTGATGAGGAGTTGGGCGACCTCATCGTCGCGGGAGAACTCGCCACACAAAAAGTACTTGCACTGATGCCAGAGCAGAATCTGAACGAGGCGATGGAAATATTTGCCCAGCTGGATGTGGAGCAACTTCCTGTCGTGCGCAGCGACGACCGGGTAAAGGTCATCGGCATGGTCACCCGTGGCGACGTGTTATCCTCTTACAACCGCGAAATTCTTGTTTCCGGATTCGATCGCTGACCCACCACATGCATTTTAGACCAACACACAACTTCTTCCGCTGTTTTGCTATCCTCATCTCATTTCATCTCCTACTAGTTTCCTGTGGGAAGAAGGAGCCTGCACTCATTAAGCGCACTCAGTTCCTTATGGGAACGCTGGTGGAAGTGACCGTCCGCACACCGGATGCCGCACTTGCACAAAAAGCCATCGATCTCGCTTTCGACGAAATATCACGGGTGGAACAACTTATGAGTACGCATCTCCCCGATTCAGAGGTATCCAAGATCAACAAGGCGGCGGGTGCGGACGAGCCGGTTCCCGTATCTCCTGAGATCATGGAATCCGTTCGACGCGGAATCCACTGGGCGGAGCTTACCCAAGGCGCGATAGACATCACGATCGGCCCCGCCACCGCTTTGTGGAATTTTGAGGACGATGCGCCCTCTCCTCCCGAATCCGGTGTGTTAAGGGAAGCGGTAAAGTTGATCAATTACAAAGATATTTCGGTCGGGGAGAAAACTCTAAGACTGAATCGGAAAGGCATGTCACTCCATCTCGGAGCCATGGGAAAAGGATACGCCGTGGACCGTGCCGTTGCTGTTCTGAAGAGTTCCGGAATTAAAAACGGGCTCGTTAATGCAGGGGGAGACCTCATGGCCTTCGGGACACGGGATGGAACGCAGGACTGGCACATAGGGCTTCAACACCCACGCAAACCCGAGGCGATGATCGCATCGCTGAATCTTTCCGGCAGGGCCGTTGCAACTTCGGGCGATTACCAACGGTACTTCATCCAGGATGGAACGCGTTACCATCATATTCTCAATCCGCAAAATGGCCAGCCCGTTCGGTCTACGATATCGGCCACTGTTATCGCTTCATCGGTCACCGACGCTGATGCCCTTGCCACGGCAGTATTCGTCCTCGGATCTGACCGTGGTATCGCGCTCATCGACTCTCTTGATGGAGTTGAGGGAATGGTCCTTCCAAAATCCGGTATACCCAGTTTTTCAGCTGGGTTTCGCAGCCTGCCGGGTTTTTCGTTCAAGGGGCTCGACC
>CAJWLY010000203.1 GCA_913043155.1 uncultured Nitrospinaceae bacterium
CAGGAACTTGGATGGGTCGCCGTCGGTGACGAAAACATTGGCGAAGGATCCAGTCGCGAACACGCCGCAATGGAACCGAGGCACATGGGCGCCCGCGCTTTCATCGCAAAGTCCTACGCCCGCATTTTCGAGGCCAACTTGAAGAAGCAGGGTGTGCTACCGCTTACCTTTGCCAACAAGGATGACTACGATAAGCTTCAGGAAAAAGACCGGATCACCGTGGCCGGGCTGGATCAGTTGGCACCGGGCAAGTCAGTAACCGTCAGGCTCAAGCACGATGATGGCGGTACCGACGAGATCACGACAAACCACACTCTGAGTGAAAATGAAATCCAGTGGTTTTATGCCGGGTCGGCCCTCAACTATGTCGGAAGCCAGAAAAAAGGTTGAACCCTGCAACTCCTGAAAACTAAAAACCCCGGCTCCAAAAGGAATCCGGGGTTTTTTTTATTTCTTCTCCTACTCAATCAACTCTGGTAGGACATATAGGATTCTTAAGTCACAGACCTTCTCTCAACTGTTTAAGTACACGCTCAGCAAGGCGGCCAATTTTTTTTCCTTTATATTTCTTTGCAATACTGTCCAGAATATAAATATCGTCCTTCTTGGGTTGATAATCAGGATTAATTTCTAACTTATCCTGAAAATTCGGGAGCCCTCGTTTGAAAAGCATAACGCACCCCACATAAACCAGTTAAGAAAGTTCTAACAGCTTTCTCCCAAACTTTCCACAACGGACAGCATGAGAGAATCCCATAGCACTTATAAAAAACAGTTGGTTACTGTCCAATCTAGAAAAAGTGTGAGGAAATGTCAAGAAATTCCGAGGGGTGCTTGTTTTAGATAAACAGGGAATATTTATAACCTATTAAATTTAATTACTCTACCGGTTGGGTTCCGGACACTGGATCCAACCATTTTTTTTCCCGCTCCGCCAAGTGATGCGGACCCAGTCGCCCTTTCTTTGCAGCAAATGCACCCGCGCTCCGGTCTGAAGCCAGTTGCACACTTCGCCCTTCGGTTTCAAGTGAACGCTATGGGTTTTACTCAGAGTAATAACAGGTTCCACTGCGGACGATCAACTGTCAGGAAGTTTGTGAGCGGAGTGGACGGTCCGGGTCCCTTCATACACTCCATTTTTGACGAGTTTCAATAATTCACCCGGTCTGATGGCGACCGATTCTTTCCGTCCGTTGAGGACGGCGATATCGAGTGCGTACCGCTTATCGCCGAGTTCCCTGAGTGCAATATTCTCCAGCGTGTCCCCTTCCTGCACCGTATAAATTTCAAGATACTGGGGTTTGTATCGCCTTTTATCCTTAGAATCCTCCCGTCCACCATAGACAAGCCCCTGCAGGTGCGACAGGAAGTTACCCTGTTTTGATTGGAGCTTGGAATACCGATGGGACAGGGACGAAGCCATGAGATCCGCTTTTATGATACGTTCTTTGGTTTCGGGATGGCTAGCCTGAAAACTGTGGTAGGCCTGCCCACTCATGATTTCTTGTTTCCGTAGGTTTCGGAGAAAACCAGCCATACTTGTTGGTTGGTATCCAGCAGAAGCGGCGTTCATCATGCCCTGGGCATCGGACTCCAGTTCGGCCTCGCGTCCGTAGCCCAAGTTGATCTGCTGAAATATAGCCGAACTGACCGCCATCCACTCTCCTGCATTTTTAGTAGCAAGGGCTCCTCCAACACTCAGGATCTGCGCTCCGATGCTACGAATCATTAATTTGGCGCCATGGTGTAGGGTTACATGGCCTATCTCGTGACCGATCACAGAAGCCAGTTCCGCTTCATTGTTTAAGACAGAGAGTAGTCCACGTGTTACATAAACGTATCCACCCGGCAGGGCGAAGGCGTTGATTGCGGAACTGTCCACCAGTTTAAAATGGAACTTTGAAAATTCCTTATTGACTAGCTTGGCGACCAAATTCTGGCCAATGTCATTAATGTACAGCTGAAGGGCCTTATCCTGATAAATACCAAATTGCTGAATCACTTCCTTATCGGCCTCCCGGCCCAAATTTAATTCGGTTTTTTTAGAAATAAAGGGTACCGCCCAAGCGAGAGCAACTAGAAAGTATAAAAGGCAGAAAAGAGCAGACAAGCAAAGGAGAGTTTTTCGGGAGATTTGACTTTTAAACAGCATGGCTTGAGCTTTGAGCCCAGGATCAGGTTTGAGCTTCAAGTTTTTTTAATCGGGCGTCCACAATGCTCAGTTTGGAATGTCCTGAGAATTTAGCCTTCATTTCACGTAGTGTAAGTAGAGCACCATTTTGATCGTTATTCAATTCATAGCAACGGGCAAGGCTAAGATAGATGTGGAATAAAGGGTACCCACTCGGATTCTCGATGATGGTTTTGTAGACCGCAATGGCCTGTTTGTAGTCTTTCTTTCCTTCTAGGGAATACGCCACACCCGTGCTGGCAAGCTGATAAGAGATTTGGTCCGAACGAGTACTTCCCAGTAAACCCTGATATAGCGAAATCGCGCGGTCATACTCACGAGCACGGTAAAGTTCATCGGCCAGCATCAGGGTGGCTCTTTGTTTTTGCGGTCCTTCGCTGAATTCGCCCAACAGCTTTTCCATTTTATCCGTCACCTTTTCTGACTGAAGGTCCTTCGCGTTTCGGACTTTCTCCATTTCGAAGTAAAGAGATTCCATCCGCAACGACTTGACTTCAGCATTATATCGGACCCCTATTACGGCGAAGAGGACAAGTACAAACGCGGTGATACCCGAAACAAGTACTTTTTTATGTTGTGAAAAATAAGCCACCACTA
>CAJWLY010000204.1 GCA_913043155.1 uncultured Nitrospinaceae bacterium
CGGCTCCTTCGTTTATCCAGGATTCGTCTCAGAATATATTCGTCCGCTCTTTTGTGAAGGACAGGGGTCCTTTCGCTGGGCGGTTCTTTCGGGGCGTAAGAAAGACCTGTTGACGATAGATCAGGCTGTGCTTAACACGTTTCCAAAAAAAACAGAGCTCAGACGATGGATCGAAAAAGCGCAAAACCAAGTGCCTATCCTTGGCTTACCCACACGAGTATGCTGGCTCGGGTATGACGAGCGGGTTAAGATGGGCCTTGTTATGAACCGCCTTGTAAAATCGGGTAAGGTTGCGGCACCGATTGTCATCGGCCGCGATCACCTGGATTGCGGTAGTGTCGCTTCGCCCAACCGTGAAACGGAGAGCATGCTCGACGGCAGTGATGCTGTTGCCGACTGGCCCCTCCTCAACTTTGCCCTCAACGCCGTCTCGGGTGCAAGTTGGGTGAGTTTTCATCACGGTGGCGGGGTGGGCATCGGCAACTCCCTGCACGCGGGCATGGTGATCGTCGCCGATGGCACCCGTGACAAAGAAGCGCGGCTGGAACGCGTGCTGACTAACGATCCCGGGATCGGCATCGCCCGCCACGTCGATGCGGGTTACAAAGAAGCGGAAAAAGTCGCTAGAAAACACAAGATCAATCTTCCCAAAGGACGATGACGGAAACGGTCTGCTTCAAAAATATCGGGCAGCTGATCCAAACGGACGTCTCGGCAGATGGGCAACCCCGCCTGAAATTTTCAAACCATAGTGCCCTTCTGGTTAAAAATGGGCGCATCGAAAGCGTGGTTCCGAGTTCCGGACTAAAATCCTCCGACTATTCCAAGACGGTTGACCTCAAGGGCAAAACCGTCATTCCCGGTTTTGTCGACTGCCATACCCACTTGATCTATGCCGGAGAACGCAAGGAAGAAATGGAACAGCGGCTGGACGGTTCATCCTATATGGACATCCTTAAAAACGGCGGCGGAATTTTAAACACCGTCCACGCAACCCGCAAGGCCGATGCACAATCTCTATTCGTAACCGCGCGGACACGGATGCGCCGAATGATGGCCTTAGGCACCACCGCGTTCGAAATCAAATCTGGGTACGGTCTAGACCTCAGCACCGAAAAAAAGATGCTTCGAGTCGGGCGCCGTCTGAAGGACGCTCTCCGGATCCCGGTAACCCTCACCTACCTGGGTGCCCATGCGGTGCCACAGGGGTCCACCCGGTCCCAGTACTTTAACTTTGTCATGGAACACCTACCTGAATTCCGTGATCTGGCAGACGGCGTGGATATCTTTTGCGATCGTGGAGCGTTCAAGGCGCAGGATCTCAGGCGGCTATTCCTGCACGCAAAGCTGGTCGGGTTCTCTCAACTCCGCGCTCATGTGGAAGAACTGTCGCACCAAGGGGCATGTGCCGAGGCAGCGAGGCTGGGCGCCCATTCCTGCGATCATCTAGAACACGCCAGCCCCAATGACATCCGCGCCATGAAACACGCGGGCACCGTCGCCGTCCTCATGCCCGGAGTCACTTTTTTTCTAGGGGAGGAAAAAATACCGCTGGTCCACAGCATGATAGATGCTGGGGTCACTCTCGCACTTGCCACCGACTGCAATCCGGGCAGTTCCCCCACCTATAACATGCAGACCGTGCTGAACCTGGCCTGCCACCTGTACCGCATCACCCCTGAGCAGGCCCTTATCGCCGCCACCTATGGTTCGGCCAAGGCGCTCATCGAACACACGGAGTACGGTTCACTTAAACCTGGCCAACGCGCTGATTTTCTGGCACTTAAAACTTCAGACTACCGCGACCTATTTTACTATTTCGGCGAAAACTTCGTTGAAAGTACCTACATCGCAGGCAGACCCGTCCGTACCGCTAAAAACCCAGCAACCGAATAAAACCACCGCGAAAAATCAATCTTGAAAAATGAATGATTTGAGAAGTAAAAATTTTCTATAAACAAACCTAAAGAAATAAAAAAAAGCCCGCGAGGAAAACCCCGCGGACTTTGGATCAAGTATCTGATTTTTAGGCGATCGCCAAAAAACCACAGGCTTCGTAACAGGCGTTGCAGTTGATGCAAAGGTCCATGTCAATATGAGCGACAACCTTACGTGTGCCCCCAGTGATTGCGCCAGTGGGACAAGGTTTAATACACTTACCGCAAGCGACACAATCATCTTCCTTAACGACGTAACGGTAAAGTCCCGTACAACGCGCAGCGTCGCAAACCTGGTCCACAATATGCCGTTCGTACTCAGCGCGGAAATACCTTATGCCGGTCAGGACCGCTTTAACAGCAGTCTCCCCAAGACCGCACAGCGAGGTGACGTTGATTTCCTCGCATAGAGACTGGAGCTTATCAATATCCTCTAGTTTGCCGCGTCCTTCGGAAATATCGTCGAGCTTGTTTTTGATGAGCGTCAACCCGATACGGCACGGTGTGCACTTACCACAGGTCTCCGCTTCGTTGAATCCAATCGAAAATTTGGCCAAATCGATAACGCACGCCGACTGATCATAGGCCGCAAAGCTGGCCTGACCCATGAGGACCCCTACTTCGAGCAAGCTCTCGTAATCGAGTGGCGTATCAATTTTCGATGGCGGGAGGAATCCACCCGTGACGCCACCGGCATGAATGACTTTAAGTTCCTTCTTCTTGGAAATACCACCGCAGATGTCTTCGATAACATTTCTAAACGTGGTGCTCTGGTCGAATTCCATGAGACCGTTGTACTTGATGTTTCCGGAAATCGCCCAGACCTTGCATCCCGTAGCGTTAT
>CAJWLY010000205.1 GCA_913043155.1 uncultured Nitrospinaceae bacterium
CCGGAGAGGCCCAATTCAACGGCGCTATTGTGGCGGTCGATCAGGAATCGGGAAAAGCGGAAAGTATCCGGCGTATTCAAATTCGGCCTGCGTAATGCGGGCGGACGAAACGGGCCGTAGCCTGAACTCAGAATATTGACTAGACTCCATGGACGAAACAAGCGACCTTGTTAAGCTCCGCAGGGAAAAACTTGATCAACTCCGCGCCAAAGGAATCAATCCCTTCACCAATCGGTTTAAGGTAAGGGGCGATATTGGTTCGCTGATCGGCGGGTTTTCCGAAAAAACCAAGGAAGAACTTGAGGAGGTGAACAGGGAATGCCTGGTCGCAGGACGCATGATGACCCGCCGCAAGCATGGGAAAACCACCTTCTGCCATATCAAGGATCGGGCCGGGCAAATCCAGATCTACGTGAAGAAGGACGATATCGGCGCGGAGGCTTATGAAATTTTCACGATTTTTGATATTGGGGATTTCATCGGCGTAGAGGGTAGGCTCTCCAAAACAAAAACGGGCGAACTCACCATCTTCGCAAAAAAAATTACTCTGTTGACTAAGTCTCTCCTGCCGCTTCCGGAAAAGTGGCACGGATTAAAGGATATTGAACTGCGGTATCGCCAGCGGTACGTTGACCTTATCGTCAATCCTGAGGTGAAAGCTGTGTTCGTTTACCGGAGTCGAATTGTTCAGGTGATCCGCGAGTTTTTCAATGCGCGGGATTATCTTGAAGTGGAGACGCCAATGATGCAGTCCATTCCTGGTGGTGCTACCGCCAAACCGTTCAGGACTCATCACAACGCGCTGGATATGGAATTGTACCTGCGTGTGGCGCCCGAGTTATTTCTCAAGCGGCTCGTTGTGGGCGGGATCGAACGGGTTTACGAAATTAACCGCAACTTCCGCAACGAGGGTATCTCCACTGAACATAATCCTGAGTTCACTATGATCGAGTTTTATACGGCCTACGCCGATTACCGGGACTTGATGGACTTGACGGAGGAATTGTTTCGTCACATTTGCCAAACCGTGTTCGATACTTTGATGTTTAACCTAACCTGTAGCGGTGAAGGGGAACTGCGCGACGAAACCATTGATTTCTCCAAACCGTTCGGACGCTACACATTCAAGGAGTCGCTGGAGGAGATCGGAAAGATACCCGCAGAAATTCTCGACGATCCGAAAAAGTCAGTGGAGTTTGCCCTGGAGCACAAGGTACCGTTGGAAAAGAAGGACCATCACGCAAAAATCCTCGGAAAACTGTTTGATCATTTCGTAGAGCCCAATCTGATTCAGCCCGTGTACATCACGGACTATCCGCGAGCACTATCCCCGTTATCCAAGCAGAAGGAGGATAATCCCGACTTGGTGGAACGTTTCGAGCTGTTCATCGGCGGTAAGGAAATTGCTAATGCGTATACCGAATTGAACGATCCCATCGATCAGAAAAAGCGGTTCGAAGAGCAGGTAGCCGAGCGTCAAGCGGGGGATGAAGAGGCGCATATGATGGACCTTGATTTTATTCGTGCCCTAGAACACGGATTACCCCCAACCGCTGGAGAGGGTATCGGCATCGACCGGTTGGTCATGTTGCTCACCAATTCACAGTCAATCCGAGACGTGATCTTGTTCCCACAGTTGAAAAAAGAATCTTGACCGGGCACAATAGAATCTAGCTGGGTAGAACCTCTATATTCTCTAGGCGGTACGAGAGACTGTACTCAACCATCCTCATAGACCAGGGTGCTGGTCCGGCCGATCTCAAGATTCCACCTTTTTAGTTTTCCGTCATGTCATACGAACTCTTCGTCAGCATCCGCCACCTTCGTGCCAGAAAGTCTCAGAGATTCATTTCGCTTAATACGTGGATATCGACGGCTGGCGTGGGATTGGGGGTAATGGCGCTCATCGTGGTCATCGCCGTCATGTCTGGATTCGGCAAGGATCTACGTGACAAGATACTGGGGACCAATTCCCACGTGGTGGTGACAAATATCAACCGGGAGATGGTGAAAAACTACGAGGACGTCCTCAGGCAGGTGAAAGATGTGGATGGGGTAACAGCGGCAGCGCCGTTTATTATGAACCAGGTCATGCTCATTCACGAAGACAGCGTCTCGGGAATCGTTGTGCGCGGGATCAACCCGGAACTGGAAGCGACGGTTTCAGACTTGGAGAAGAACCTGATCGCAGGCACTCTGGAGCAGTTGACAACGAAACCGCGTATTGAGAATGGAAAACCCTCTGCAAAAAACCGCCGGGACGGCATCATTCTGGGTAAGGAACTGTCGCGACGGATGGGGGTTATTTCCGGAGACATTGTGTCGATGGTCTCCCCGGTTTCGCGTATCACCCCGGTGGGGCTCATCCCTAGGATGAATCTGTTCAAGGTCGTTGGAATTTTCGAGACGGGAATGTACGAATATGACTCTAACTTGGCGTTCATTTCCATCAAGGCAGCGCAGAAGTTTTTCTCGATGAAGGATGGCGTTTCCGGCATCGAGATACGCGTTGCCGATATCGAACAGGCTGGAGTCATCGCGTCGGAACTCCAGGAGAAACTGGGATTCCCTTATTTTGCGCGCGACTGGATGCGGATGAATAGAAACCTCTTTTCTGCGCTCAAATTGGAAAAGATTGTTATGTTCATCATTCTTATTTTGATCATTTTTGTGGCGGCATTCAATATCATCAGTACTCTGTTTATGCTGGTCATGGAAAAGTCAAAGGAGATTGCTGTCCTCAAGTCGATGGGAGCCAGTCGCG
>CAJWLY010000206.1 GCA_913043155.1 uncultured Nitrospinaceae bacterium
TCAAATTGGAGGAAGAAGCCTCAAATACTCAATCCCTAAATTTCAATAGATAAGGGACACCATGAGTTACTGCAGAAACACAATTTTGATGAATTAAAAAATGCTCGATCAAATCAGTCGCGATGATGGAACCGCTTTGCTCTGTGGTGCGGGACTAGGAGTGGAAGAAGCATCCCAATGGCTTGAAGAAGCCCAAACGCGCGTTTTTGGAAATTCTGAACTCTCGACGGAAGCACGTGATTGCGGAAGGCTTTGCCAAACAGCCCGGGCTTGGCTTGAGGGACTGCCACTGAAATCCGAACGGGATCAAAAACAAGAACAGGCAGGTTCGTTGCTGGTCAGGGAAACTGCAGGTCTTTGCTGGCGTTTCACCCGGACATGGCGTAAGGAGCTTTTTGAGGAATCTGAGCGGATAGCCGGATCTTTTCCCCGTCTGGAGGCACTTGCAGAATCTGCGTCTGAACTCTGTCCCGGGATCTATCCTTGTGAGCAGGAACTTCAGGTAGAACAAAAAAAACTGCTGCGTGACAAAGATGGACTAGAACTGCACCAGGGAATACTTTTCGCCCAGTGGTTTTCTGATCCCGAACACGGCCAGAGGATGATCAGAAATATGCGTCAACCTACGCCGAGAGCCCTTGAACTCCAGGAAGAAGTCCTCAAAACTGGAAAGGCAAACCTTGAATATGCCCGTGTTGAAATCGAAAATGGTACCGGTACAGTATTTTTCTCCAACCCCATGTACCTCAATGCAGAAGACGACACCACTCTCGAACCCTCTGAAACCGCTGTAGATCTCGTCCTGCTCCATCCGGAAGTCAAGGTCGGTGTGCTCCGGGGGGATCCGGTGAGCCATCCTAAATATTCCGGCAGAAGACTTTTTTCTTCTGGCATCAACCTGACACGGCTTTATCAGGGAACCCAGTCCTACCTCTTTTATCTGACCCGGGAATTGGGCCTGGTCAACAAACTCTTCCGCGGTCACTGTGGAGCAGAATGGCTTGGAGAAGAAATCGAACACGGTCACGAAATTCCCTGGATTGCCGTTGTGGAGGGCTTCGCCATCGGAGGGGGCTGCCAGCTACTGCTGGTGATGGATTATGTGCTTGCGGAAAGCGGAGCTTACCTCAACCTTCCGGCCCGCAAGGAAGGAATCATCCCCGGTTGCGCCAACCTCCGCCTGCCGAGGATGACCGGGAAGCGCCTTGCAAGCCAGGCAATTCTGTTCGACCGACAGTTTCCTGTCGATGCACCAGAAAGCCAAA
The DNA here is from genome assembly GCA_913043155.1 of uncultured Nitrospinaceae bacterium. Taxonomy (GTDB): domain Bacteria; phylum Nitrospinota; class Nitrospinia; order Nitrospinales; family VA-1; genus CAJWLY01. The sequence goes on from CAJWLY010000206.1 coordinate 1,266, forward strand.
GCCTGGTGAACGAAATCTGCTCCAGGAACGATGTCGAACGCCAGCTCCGGCAATGCCTTCAGAGTGTTACAGGCTCAGGGCTGGTCTCTGCAGCAGGAAATCGCAAATCATTGAGGGCCGGGGAAGAACCCCTCGAAGTCTTCCGCACTTACATGGCCCAGTATGCCTACGAACAGGCTTTCTGCCACCTCAGCCCGCAACTGGTGCAAAACCTCGAATTCCACTGGAAATCCCGTGAATCCAAGAACCAGAAGATGCCCATTTAAAAAAGGGCGCCCTCGTAGAATAGTACATAAATTAACGAAGATGCCCAAGATGCCTATTTTAATTGACTATTATATAGATTAAATAGTGATATTATTGACTATTGTGTGGTGGCCAGAGGTGGAATTGAACCACCGACACACGGATTTTCAGTCCGATTTAAGCCATTACTACTGAATTATATTGAGTAATATAAATTGCTATTAGCTGTAGAATTTCAGTCAATTAAGGCAAAATCAATTGTTATTAAGTGATGCCAGTTTACAGGGAATAATGCCGCTTATAGACACCTTTATGTACACCTGATTTCATCAATTTTCCTATTTTATGTACGTAGTTGCCATCCGCTTTTGAATATCCGTGCGATAATAGCCAAACACAGCGTCATAAAACTAAAAACTGCCAGCAGGCTGGTAGTCATAGAGACATCTGCAACACCAAAAAAACACCAGCGAAAGCCAGAAATCAAATATACGACTGGATTAAACAGTGATACGGTTTGCCAGAAAGGGGACAACATCGAAATTGAATAAAAAGAGCCTCCCAAAAAAACCATAGGGGTTACGATCAGCAAGGGCACCAATTGTAATTGTTCAAAGTTTTTAGCCCAAATGCCAAGTATAAAGCCCAATAAGGAAAAGCTAACGCAAGTCAAGATTAAAAACAATATCATCAAACCCGGATATAATACCTTAAAATCTACAAAAAGAGTGGATGTCCCCAGGATGACCAGTCCGATAAAAAGTGATTTTGTTGCAGCCGCACCCACATAGCCCAGAACAATTTCAAAAAAATTCACTGGTGCAGAGAGTAATTCATAAATGGTTCCGATAAATTTTGGAAAAAAAATACCAAAGGAGCCGTTTGAAATAGATTGGGTGATAACAGTGAGCATAATCAGACCGGGTACTATGAAGGATCCGTAGCTCACGCCATCTACCTCTTGGATGCGGCTTCCAATAGCAGCCCCGAAAACCACAAAATACAACGAGGTTGCGATAACAGGTGAAACAAAACTTTGAAAAAGTGTCCTGAAAAACCGTGCTATTTCAAATTTATAAATTGCTTTTATACCATAGTAATTCATTCTACCGTCTCGTTGACCAAACTCATAAATATATCCTCCAGCGAAGACTGTTTTGTTTGCAAATCCTTAAAAATGATGCCACTTTGAGTTAAATTAGACAAAATTTGGTTAATCCCTGTGCGACCACT
>CAJWLY010000207.1 GCA_913043155.1 uncultured Nitrospinaceae bacterium
GAGGTGAAGGAATGCGGGGATATTTTCATCGGGGTCAATGCCATCGATTACAGCGGGTACCCCGACTGCCGGCCCGAATACATCGCAGCGTTCGAAAAAGTCGCCAACCTCGCCACCCGGACCGGGGCTGAAGGCGTACGGAAACTTAAAATCCACACCCCGCTCGTCCAGATGACCAAGGCCCAGATTATCCAAAAAGGACTGGACCTCGGCGTCGACTATAGCCTCACCCATAGTTGTTATGATCCGGACGAGAACGGGCTCGCCTGCGGCGTGTGTGACAGTTGCCTGCTTCGCCTAAAAGGTTTTAAGGAAGCGGGAGTCCCGGACCCTCTAAAGTATAGAGCCTAACCCTCCCAAAAAAAACTGGAGCTTGTGGTCTCAGCTCTTCACAGCCACTGGTCCTGGGAGCAGTAAATCTTTTCAACCTAATCCTTGGCAAGGGAAAAATTGATCTTTTTTAAAAAATCTGGGAAGAGACGTGATATCATTAAGGTTTCACTCAATCGCCGGATGATTCTGAGCCGGTGGGCCCCTTTCCCATTCATACATACTCACGTATGCTGGATCCGGAAAAGATTAAAACCTACCTCACTTTTGACGATGTCCTTCTGCTTCCCGGCCGCTCTAAAGTTCTGCCTGCTGATGTAGACATCTCCACGCAACTGACACGCGAACTATCGATCAACTGCCCGCTCCTTAGCGCGCCAATGGATACGGTGACGGAAGCAAACCTCGCCATCGCATTAGCACAAGAAGGAGGGATCGGTATCATCCATCGCAACCTGCCCCCGGAACGGCAACGTAAAATGGTAGACCAAGTCAAACGCTCGGTAAGCGCTATGATTCCAGATCCCATCACTATGGAACCGGACCAGACGCTGTCCACAGCGCTTCGCCTGATGAGCAAGTACCACATCACTGGCATTCCTATCACGAAAAAAAGCAAGCTCGTGGGTATCCTCACCAACCGCGACTTGCGCACCGCCAAGAAGCATTCGACGCCCATCGCCAACCTGATGACTAAGACCAAACTGGTCACTCTGCAAGAAGGAGGTTCCCTACAGAAAGCAAAAAAACTACTCAATGACAACCGCATCGAAAAACTACCGGTGGTAGACAAAAAAGGCAACCTGCGCGGACTCATCACGCTCAAGGATATCGAGAAGGAAGCGCGGTACCCGAACTCAGCCAAGGACTCTAACGGACGTCTCATGGTCGGCGCCGCACTGGGCGTGACGCAGAACCCCATGGAACATATTGAGGATCTGGTCCGGGTTGGACTCGATGTACTGGTCATCGACAGCGCACATGGCCACTCGGAAAGGGTTCTGAACACCATCCGCAAGATCAAAAAATCTTTTCCGAAACTTCAGGTCATTGGCGGCAACGCGGCTACCGGCGAGGCCACTCGCGATCTCATTAAAGCCGGGGCCGATGCAGTAAAGGTCGGGGTCGGGCCTGGATCCATCTGCACAACGCGGGTGGTGTCGGGCGTAGGTGTCCCACAGGTTACGGCAATTGCAGAATGCGTGAAGGTCGCCGCGAAAAAAGATATACCCATTATCTCCGATGGTGGGATCAAGCTTTCCGGCGACATTACCAAGGCTATTGCTGCTGGAGCACACACGGTGATGATCGGATCCCTCTTTGCTGGAACAGAGGAGAGTCCTGGTGAAAAAATTCTCTTCCAGGGACGAAGCTATAAGGAGTACCGTGGCATGGGATCCATCAGTGCCATGAGCGAGGGTTCGAGCGACCGCTACTTCCAGGCGTCAGAACTCTCTGAAAGCAAACTAGTCCCAGAGGGAGTCGAGGCGCGAATCCCTTATCGAGGCGGGCTCGCCTTCACGGTACATCAGATGCTCGGCGGACTACGCGCGGGAATGGGCTACTGCGGCGCGGCCAACATCGAAGAGTTGCGAACCAAATCGACTTTTATTCAAATCACCGCCGCGGGACTGCGTGAAAGCCACGTCCACGACGTGATCGTAACCAAAGAAGCCCCCAATTATCACATTGAATAACCTACCCCCGGTAGAGGTCTTGGGTAGGGGCCAATGACGGCAAATTAACCTACCAAGGGTTGCTCCGAATTTGTCGAAGGGAGAACCACAAGACACCGCTGCGCTTGTGGCTTTTTTGTCTCAGCCCAATGGGGGGCCTTTCATCTACACCGGATAGCAGACCAGAAACTTAAATTTATGCCTGTCGACTCCCTTCACGCACAGAAGATACTGATCCTGGATTTTGGATCGCAATACACCCAGAACATCGCGCGGCGTGTGCGCGAAGCGGAGGTTTATTGCGAAATCCATCCCTGCACAAAAACACTGGAAGAAATCGAAGCATTTCGTCCAAAAGGTATCATCCTTTCCGGCGGGCCGGCCAGCGTGCTAGACCGAGATGCGGTTGTCTGCGATGCGGAAGTGTTCGAATTAGGGGTCCCCGTCCTCGGTATCTGCTACGGCATGCAACTTATAACCCACCTACTCGATGGCAAGGTATCACCGGCCGATAACCGAGAATACGGGCGCGCCAAGCTTCACATCAAAGAATACTCGCACCTGCTCAACAACGTTAACAACAACTCGACGGTATGGATGAGCCACGGCGACCGCATCGACAAGCTGCCCGCCGGATTCAAGTCTGCCGCCTACACCGACAACTCACCCATCGCCGCCATTGAAAATCAC
>CAJWLY010000208.1 GCA_913043155.1 uncultured Nitrospinaceae bacterium
CCATCGTTGAGCTGCTGATTTCCAATGGCGCGGATGTGAACTCGTGGACAAAACGGGGAAAGACTCCGTTGAAAGTTGCAATAATTAAGGGTCACCGGGTCGTGGCTGAAGTGCTTTTGAGGCACGGCGCCTCAGCTCAAGATCCATTCAAGCTGGTCATTTTCGGAAACGATGAAGACGGTTTTTTTGACGAAGAAGGCAACCAGCTCAACGGAAAAGTTTACGAGGTTAGCAGGGGCACACCCGTAGAAATTACAATTAAGTTTTCCGGTGACATGGATCCTGAAGTGGAGGAAAAACACGTCATAAACATGAAATTATTGAGCAAGAGGGACGGCCGCCCCGTGGAATCAAAGGAAGCCCTTCTCAACAAGTTTGCGCCAATCACTGCTTTGAATAAAGTGAGCTCTATCTCCTGGACCGCGGGTGAATTTGGGGAAGAGACTCTGAAGCTCTTTTGCAAGACGGATTGTGACGGAGTGGACTACATGGATAATATACAAATAAGAATTACTGATTGAGTACAAGATCCTATCGAGTTTTTTGTTACGTAAAGATAGGCTCCAGGTAAAGCGTAGATTTTTTAAATTACAAGTGAGAAGCTGCGGAAACGGGAGGTGGGATAAATCGATTTTCGCTGAACATCAGGAGTTGACTTGAGGCGGTTCCAACGGAAAGCTCGACTTCGCGCGACGCACCAAATAGCCGCTCTGAGTTATTCCTTGTTGTCACTTCGGGAGGGTTCTTCGCCCCTCTCGCCACGGACGGATTCTTTCTCACCCACTGTGCTGCCATCCTCCTTCCTCAATAGTTGTATATCTATGGCGCGCTCTTCCTCCTCCTCGGAGTCCAACTCAGCAGAGTCCAGGTTTTTCAATACCGGTGGTTTCAGGGTGTGCAGGTAAGCCAGAATATCTTGAATTTCACGTACCGTTAGAATGTCTTTATAATTGCTGGGCATCATGGAAAGTTTCTGAACCTTAAATTTTTTGATTCTTTCTTTGGGAATGGTCATGAGTTTGCCTTCTTTGGTAAAAATCGTCAGGGAGGAGGCATCCTCGCCTTTTTTGATCCCCGTAAAGAATCTTCTTTCCTTTGTCAAAACCATCATCGAAGAAAACCCCACGGTAATCACTGCCGTCGGATCCAGAATGGATTCCAAAAGAAAAGGTAAGGTTCGGCTGCTCCCGACCATGCTTAGATTGGCCCCGACCTTCCCCCCTTTACCCAGGATCCAGTGGCATTTGACGCAATTGGCTTTCCCATCAGGGTCATAAAACAAGGCTTCCCCTCGTCTGGGATCTCCTTTTTTTTCCATATAGGGAACCCATTCCTCCGGGGTTTCAGATATTCCTCCCTTAAGGGTTGATAAAAAGGCTGTGATCGCAATAGCCTCGTCGGTGCGGAGTCCCAGGTTGGGCATTTTGGTTTTTTTCTTCATATTTTGGGGGTTCTGGACCCAGGCGAATAACCACTCGGGCTTATAATCAAAACCCGCACGGGTTAAATCCGGGCCGACTTTCCCACCCTCACCACCCACTCGGTGGCAGGCGAAACAACTCTTTTTCTCTTTAAATAACCGACGTCCCCAACTGACCAACTCATCTTTTGATTCCTCTTTTAGGAACCACTGCAAAAAAGCTTTGACGTGCCCGCGCGTCAACGAGACCGGTTCCGGGCGAGCCTTCTTCATCACACCTAAAGGAACGGTGAGCGGGTGGGAATCATCCCCGGCGAGCTTTCTTATATAGGCCACCAACCCCCAGACCTCTTCTTCAGACAGCGTGTTGCCGAAAACCGGCATCAGGTGGGATTTCCGGATCCCGATCCCACCCTTATGGATCGCCCGAAAAATCTGATCATTGGTTTTCTTACTGACTAGCTCGATGTCCGTCAGGTCGGCGGGTTCTTTATCAATAAATTCAGAATTGTAGCCGTCGCCTTCACCGCGGATGCCGTGGCAGTGGGCACAGTAATGCTGAAAAAGTCGCTCACTTTTGTCAGCAAATCCCGGAGCGGGTTTCGAGCCGGAGGGCGGTGGAGGAACTTCATCAGCCCATGCCCAGGAAGCGGGCATCCCCATCAACCAGGCCGTCAAAATCAGTGTTTTTAGAGTGACGGACATGGAACGGCCCTCTCCCGGCAGAAGTTATCGGTTAAGACGCACTTGAATGCGGGATGGTACCAAAGAATCGCGGAACTTAAAAGGAGAGAAACCAGCTTGAAGAATACTCACTAACTTATTGAAAATAAAAAAAGCAAGGGGGCCCGAAGGCCCCCTTGCCAGGTTACAGCTTAAGCATGCTGCCAACGAAACTTAGTCGTTCATCGACAGCACGTCATCCCCTACCTTTGAAGCGGATTTCACGCCCTTTGCAGAGGCGCCGCCAAGAGGCAGGATGGAACGGTCGCCCGCAGGCAGAACCTTGAAATAACCCCACTGACCCGCCTGCCTGTACGGAGTACGTCCGTTCATCCACAGGTAGGTTCCAGGGTTACTGTACGTACCACCGGCTGACATTTCAGCCTGGATCCACTCGCCGCCGCCGAACTCCTCAACGTCGATCATATCGGAGCCGACCTGGTTGAGATGGCGACGCCACTGATGGCCGTCCACGAGGAACATCTGGTTCTGCTCGTTATGAGCACCGAAGATGTTGATCATCACACGATCA
>CAJWLY010000209.1 GCA_913043155.1 uncultured Nitrospinaceae bacterium
TTTGCAAAGCATCTGGCATCAGATCAACAGCGCCGAGGAAGTTTTCGTGGTTGGGGAAATTTTGGACGATGGTACGGTCAAGGGGGGGACCGGTTGGGGTGCTGAATTTGCCAAGCTCTGCAACAAACCTCTTCACGTTTTCGATCAGGATAAGAAGGAATGGTTTAAATGGAACCAAGATCGTTGGAAAAAGGCGGCTCCCAAAATTAGGAAAAAACGTTTTTCTGGCAGCGGGACTCGGTTTTTGAGTGATGACGGGAAAAAGGCCATTGCAAAACTATTCAAGGATTCTTTCAGATAAACGGCAGGGTAAATTGAAAATTCTACGGCCAATGGAATGCACCCCGAAGAGCGAAGCAAACTGAGGTGGGGTCGGTTGAATAAATTGAAACGACAAAGCGCCTGATCAAGGGTCCTATCAAATCTGTCAACCTGTTCCCACCAGGTGTGCCATGGGCCGCCTCATCCGCAAGAGTGTGCTTGTTCGATTCCAAAAGATTGTATTACGTTGATGCCGGAATGTGTCCTGAGCACTGCTTATGCCGAGAGGCACTGGGCATCCTAACGGATCAAATGGTGCGGCGGCAGCAATTTTTTAAATTTTCCTGGTCTGCTGCAACCGTTATGTTTGAAAAGAACCCGCTCCCTTGGGGCGGGTTTTGGTGGTAGTAACTCTTACAGGCTGTTCTTTTTTTCCTGGATTTCCGCTCTTCGAGTTTTTGCCAGTTTTCCAAGTTCGGCCAATGCTTTTCTGGCGCGAGCCGCGGCTGCTTTTACATTCTTTGTTTCAAAGCTCTCACTTTCAGCAAGGTAGGTTTCAAATGCAGAAACTAGTTGCTCGTGTGTCATAAGATTCTCCCTTTTAATTGTTTGATATTTGCGTCAGGTTTGTTTTTTTTGTTGTCAAAATATCGTTGGGTTGACTGAACTGAGTTGGTAGCCCCAAGGGGATTCGAACCCCTGTTACCGGCGTGAGAGGCCGGCGTCCTAACCCCTAGACGATGGGGCCTTGCATTTTTTGTTTCAGAAAAACATGGTTATTTAGCACGAGATCAGAACCCGTCGCGTTTCATAATAGGTGGGCCGCCTCCACGTTCTCTACTTTTCTTTTTCTTTTCTTCACGAACCCTGTGTTCTTCTTCCAGGTTCCGCTTGTTTACCTTTGACACGAGAAACACCATCAGCGGATACGATGGAAGGGCCATGACCCCCCACGTGACCAGCAGTTTTCCCTGTGTTGAAATTGGGGCGGTGCTTTCGCTTTCGCCACCGGACCCTACAAAGGCCAATCCAATCAGCATACCGAGAGCGATCCCTAACAGCGAAGAGACGGCTGTTTTGTGTACGATTTCGTTCTGATACAGCGTTGAGAGTATGGGGAACTCGGTCACATACGCCCCAAGAAATCCCAGGGTGAGCAGGATGAACATCACTGCCATTAGAAAATCACTAGTGATTGCTAGCGCCCCGACCAGAAGATACACTGGCCCCCAGAGTCCTACGACAAATGGATTCCGTTTATAGTCCATACTGTATTTTAAGTGGTAGGTAGAAATGGCTCGGGCACAGGGAGTCGAACCCCAACCTTCAGAACCAGAATCTGACGTCCTACCATTAGACAATGCCCGAACACTGGATTTTTCAGAAAATCATCATAGGTTTTGCTATGAGGGGTGTCAAGCATAAGTTCCCACCCCTAAGAGCTTTTGCCAGCTTCCCGATCCTGCTATCCTATGTCCGATACAATAGGAGGCGCCGCATCCATGCGCGTGATTGCAGGGCAGGCAAAGGGTACGAAATTAACGAGCTTAAAGGGTGCGCGAGTGCGCCCCACGCTCGACCGGGTTCGAGAATCCCTGTTCAACATGCTGGGGCACGACCTGTCCGGCAAATCCATTCTGGACTGGTTTGCGGGGTCCGGTGCGATCGGTATCGAAGCGCTCAGTCGGGGGGCGCAGAAGGTGGTGTTTGTCGAACACAACCGTCAGGCGCAAAAGTTGATCTATGCGAATTTGGAGAAATGTCGGTTCTGGAGCGGCGAGGGGGAGTCGAAGGAGGCGGACTGGGTTCTCCTTAAGATGGATGTGCTCCATGCGGTTTCCCTGCTTGAAGAGCGGGGATATCGGTTTGATATTGTTTATGTCGATCCGCCTTTTGCGGAGGGGCTGTACACGGAATGCCTTACGGCACTTGCGGCATCGCGCTTGCTGGGCGACTCTGCCAAGGTGGTGGTGGAACACCACCATAAAAATGTCCTTCATGAATCCTATGGTAAACTGTCGTTAACGGATCAAAGAAAACTGGGCGACACCTGCCTTTCTTTTTATAAACTTGAAAATTTATAGAAATGACGAGTGAAACCCGCCTTCTGGCGAGGAACTTGTGTAACAATCAGCTATCGGAGCATTTTGGTGTGAGGAGCTCGAACAGGAAAAAAATCGTCGTCGCCATGAGCGGTGGTGTGGACAGTTCGGTCGTGGCGGCGCTCCTCAAGGAGCGAGGGTTCGATGTGGTTGGTATCTCTCTCCAATTGTGGAACTACAACTCGGAATCGGATGAGCGTTTCGGCACCTGCTGTTCGCTGGACGACCTTGCCGATGCGCGACGCGTGGCGGACCGCGTTGGAATTCCTTTTTACATTCTCAACATGGAGAAGGAAT
>CAJWLY010000210.1 GCA_913043155.1 uncultured Nitrospinaceae bacterium
CCAGTTCAAACCAGCTGGATATGGCCTTCTGGCTTCCTGTTTCTCCTGCCGTACCGTTCCAGACGTTGAATGCGATAGGTACGGCCTGCCCGGGTAGGAACTGAACATCGTCCTGTTGTTCGGGAGTGGTGAGTTTGCGTTTGATAACGAGGGAATATCGTCCGTAACGGAAAACGGCCTTCGATGAGAGGCCCTGACCGGAAGCACTTTGTTCGGACAGGTGCTCTATACCGGTTGCGTTCATTTCGACAGCTTTCATAGGATGAGAGTTCCATTTCCACAGGTTGACCGGATGCTCAGCGTCGCCGTTTAAGAAATAGGGTCTTTCCGGACGAGTACCGTTGGATACTGGAAACTGGAGGGCAATCGAATCCGGAAACTCCTGGGGTTCGGGTTTCTCGACCGTTTCTTCTTCAGGCTCATCCACCTGCAGGTGCGCGGGCAGGGGAGGCGGCGGTGATTCTTTTAGTGTCGTCCATTTCTTCAAAATGGGATCGGCGGTGGGGTCGTCCCAGTGGATATAAAAGGCGATTTCCTCGTTGTTATGCACGGCTTTGGCGACCACGTTACTGGTGATCGGGTGGTACGATTTTTTGGATTGAATGATCTGTCCGCCCAGTGGATAAAAATGGGTATCGACGGTTTTCCATAACGGATCATCCGGGTCTTTAGGCAGAGGACCGTCGATTTTCTGAACTTTGAGGGTTGGGGTGACGGCTGGTTTTTGCGACGGCGCGAGAGTTTGTACGTAATGGACCAGATCCCAGACTTGTTCATCCTTGAAGATGCGATGTGAAAGCATCGGCATCGCTGTTAGGGAAAGCCCTGTACGCAATGTGAGGAAAAGTTGTTTACGTTGGTTACCCCGCCGGAAGATCCAGGGCTGGGTCAGGTTGCGCGGCCAGATGGCATCGGTGGCGATGCTTACGATTTTTTGGGTGGACGCTCCGTCGCTTCTTCCCCTGATTCCGTGGCAGGCAGAACAATTCTGTACGAACAACTCTTTCCCCCGGGCGAGGCTGTCCAGCGTGAAGTCAGGCGGTTCTGGAACCGTGACGATTTTATGCGTTTTACCTTTTTTGACAAATTTCGCAAATTTCTTGGAGAGAGTTTTCAGGTAAAGCACCAGACTGTGCCGGTCGCTCGCGGGCAGGTGCTTCCACGCGGGCATGGTGGTTCCGGGTGTCCCGCGCGTGATCACTCCGAAGAGGTCGCTGTCGGTCGGAATCTTGCCAAAGGGTGTGGTCCGAAATTTGATATGCCCCTTGGTGAAGTTTCTTGGACGCGGACTCGAAATGGCGGCGGCGGGTCCGTCGCCTTTCCCTTCGGTCCCGTGGCAGAGGGCGCATTTATCAACATAGATCTGGCTTCCCCGTTCCACGGAGGGCTCGAGTGTGGCAGGTTCGCCTGCGTAGGCCCGTTCCCGTGCAGCGGTATAGATATAATGAATCACTTTCCATACCTCCGCCTCGCTCAATACGCCTCTCCAGGCGGGCATGGCCGAATTCCAGGGGTTATATTTTTTAGGCAGACCCAGGCCACCTGTCATGATCCGCCAGTAGGCGAAGGACTGGGATTTGCTCAGAATTGATTCGGGGTGTAGGAAGTCTGCGGGTCGGGGGAAGAAACTTTTTCCGAAGAGACCGTTTCCATCCAGAAGGTCGCCATGACAGAGAACGCAGTTTTTAATGTATACCTCGGCACCTTCTTTAAAAGCACGGCTGGACCCGGTGAGTGGGTTCTTGAGGTCCTTAAGGAAAACCCGCCTGCCTTCAACATTGATCGTCTCGGGCATGTCAGCTGTCCCGGGTGAAGTGAAGGCGAACAGGGGGTGGAGCGGACCGCATAGAGTCAGGGCCAGACCTATCACGGGAAGATAGAACCAGCGCCTACGAAACTGGGCTTTTATGGTTGCCATAGCGCAGGTCCGTTCGTCATTTTCCGACTTCCCTGCCTTTGGCCGTTCCGGGTGTCGCAGCGTCTTTTTTGATTCTTCCGGATTTGATCGTTTCGTAAAGCGGCCGAACCACTTTGTTTCCGTCAAATTCAAAGCTGAGGTCAACGACGCTGTTTTCGGCAATATGAATTTTCCGGGTTTGGCGTTTCATCAGAAAGTGCCATGCGCTGACGACATAATCTCCCGGTGGGATATTGTCGATTTTGAAGTTACCGTCCAATTGGGTGGTGGCGTAGTAGGGATTCTGGATCCGGTAACCCCAGGTCTGCATGAATTCGTGCATCCCACAGATCATCTGGAAGATTCTGAATTTTTTCTGGAAGGTTACAATTCCTTCGGTGATATCCTCCGGAGGAATGGGGAGATTTGTGATGATTTTTCCGCGCTCCGCCTGGTACACCTGGCTGTTGTGCATGACGGCGTCCACATTGTTGACCTTGAACATCTCCCCCTGCCGGACCGGACTGACGTCCGGAGAAAATTTGCAGTTTTCGGACTGGATTAAGATAGGTTCCTTGTTGAAAGGTTTACCCGCCTCGACGTGTTCCAGGGTAATAACCACATCTTTCAGTCCGCCATCGGCGGAAATTTGAAAGTCATCCAGCACGCGGTTCATTTCGTCATCAGTCTCTATCTCCGCGCACATGTCGATGTTGGGGAAGAGGATGAGGTGGTAGACACGGGGGTGAGGCATCCTTCC
>CAJWLY010000211.1 GCA_913043155.1 uncultured Nitrospinaceae bacterium
TTAAAGAGGGCGAGCTTTTCGATAGCGAAAAACTCAAACGAAGTAAACAGCGAATCAATAATCTCCAGTTTTTTGAAGACGTCAAGATCAATACCCGGCGTGGCAAAGAGTCGGATTTGATTGATATTGTAACAACTGTAACCGAGCGTCCGACGGGTTCCATTACAGTTGGAGCGGGCTTCAGTTCGGTTGACAGTTTCATTTTTAACGCGGGCATCTCCCAAAACAATTTTCTCGGGCGAGGGCAAAAAATAGCGTTCAGCGCGAACCTGTCTGGTAGGAGGTCCGATTTTAACCTTTCACTCACGGATCCACATCTGTTCGACAGCGATTTGCTTGCCGGGATCGATCTATTCAATCGCGAGACGAATTTTTACAGTTTTAAGAAAGACAGCGCCGGGGGCGGTGTGCGTTTCGGGAAATCTTTGAGCGAATACGATTGGGCGGGTATCAATTACCGGTTGGAGGATGTCACAACTTCGGATGTTGATCCGGGAGAGGAAACCGCATTTTTGAAAAACGAAACGCGCTTGACCAGTCGTATCTCCCCTTCATTTGTCCGGGATACGCGGGACGATTTCCTCAATCCTTCCACGGGCTGGCGGCATGTGGTACGATTCGACCTGGCGGGGGGAATCCTTGGTGGGTCGAACTTTACCCGGGCATCTTACGAGGCGACCTATTACCGCCCTCTTACTGGCAAGTTGGTCGGAGCGCTTCATGGCGAAATTCACTGGGCTGATGCATACGCGGGGGACACCCTTCCCGCATTTGAGCGTTATTTTATGGGGGGTCCCACCAGCCTGAGGGGATACACCGTAAAGAATGTCGGGCCCAAAGATGCCTCAGGAGACCCGATTGGGGGAAACCAGTCCCTGTTGTTCAATGCTGAGGTTCAATATCCGTTCACCAAGGGACTGCGCGGATTTCTCTTTTATGACCGGGGCAATGTGTTTGGTACAGGTTCTGATACCACGACAACGGACACGACTTGGAGTTTGTCAAAAATGAGAGACAGCATAGGGGTAGGGGCACGTTTTATGAGTCCTTTCGGTCCGGTCGGTTTCGCCTACGGTATCAAGCTGGACCAGGCTGCGGGCGAAGAATTGGGCGAATTTCACTTTACTGCAGGCAGTGCATTCTAATTTATAACCTCTAAAGAGGGTTGGATTCATGTTTACCAGATTTTCTCGATTGTGGCTTTTGCCGGTTTTGTTTTCCTTTACTGCAGTATTCCTCCTGCTCGCGCAACCGGCTCCTAGCTTTGCAAGGGATTTGCGCGTTGGGGTTATCGACATTCAGAAGGCCGTTTCTGGAACCAAGGAGTGGAAAAAAGAGTTTCTTTCCTTCAAGGCAACCTTCAATAGGGAAAAAAAGCTCATTTCTAAAAAAGAAGAGCAACTTAAAAAAATGATCGAAAACCTCAAAAAACAGGGCATGGTACTTAATTCTGAGCTGAAAAAGAAAAAAGAGGAGGAGGTTCTTAAAAAGAAACGCGAATTCGAGCGATATGTCCAGGATAGAAACGAAGATCTTGCAAAAAAGGAAAAAGAGATCACCAATCGGATCCTTAGGAAAATGGCAGATGTTATTAATAAAATCGGCAAAGAAAAGAATTTCACTATGATCCTTGAAAAAAAGGTCGGTCTCTACTTTGATAATTCAGTCGATCTTACGGCCCTGGCGATACAGGCCTACAACAAAACATAACAAGTAAAAAATAAGGCTCCTCCCTTTACCCACAAGCTGCATCACACTTGCCGCAACAGTCCCTATGATGGATATTGACGAAATTAAGCGGATCATTCCTCACAGGTACCCGTTTCTTCTGGTCGATCGCGTGACGGAATGCGATATGGAGTCGCGTATTGTCGGTATAAAAAACGTCACTGTAAACGAACCGTTTTTTCCGGGGCATTTCCCGAAATTTCCGATTATGCCGGGCGTGCTGATCATCGAGGCCATGGCTCAGGTTGCCTGCATCCTTGCAGCGAAAATTATAAAAAAAGAAGGGCATGGCTCGGTTTTTTTTACAGGAATCGATGGAGCTAAATTTCGGCAACCAGTTCGGCCGGGCGATCAGTTGCGTCTGGAGTTGACCAAGATTAAACAACGAGGGTCGTTGTTCCGGTTTCAGGGCAGTGCTTTTGTCGAAGACAAACTAGCGGCTGAGTGTACCCTTCAGGCCATGCTGGGGAAAGGAACCAGCGATTCGGTGGAATAAAACAACTCCGGCGATTGCTGAGTATACTGCGCTGTTCTTTACTAACATTCTCCGGAACACCTCGTTTTACCAAGTAGTATTTCCCCGTCATCGACCAAGTGAAGTGATCATAAACAAAAACGCAGAAATTCACCCCAGCGCGGAACTGGGAAGTGACATTCGAGTCGGCCCCTTCACCAGTATTGGGTCCGATGTGCGGATTGGAGACCGTACCGAGATCGGGCCCAACGTTCACATAGAATCTGGGACTGTGATTGGCGCGGACTGCCGTATTTTTCACGGGGCCTCGATAGGGAGTGATCCGCAGGTTATGGGGGTCCGCGATGTTCCTTCTTCAGTTGAGATCGGGGACGGCACCACCGTTCGGGAATTTGTGACGATTCACCGCTCGGCAAGCGAAAACAAAAAAACCGTGGTGGG
>CAJWLY010000212.1 GCA_913043155.1 uncultured Nitrospinaceae bacterium
TCACGGCGGGAACGGTCATATGCAAGGGAAAAATTGAGGGAACCATCAGCGCTTCCAAGAAAGTGGAGTTGGTTTCGTCGAGTCATGTTATCGGAGATGTGCGGACCCCTGTATTGACCATGGAGGTGGGATCGGTGCTCGACGGCAATTGTCATATGTCGGAAAAAGAGGACAATAAAATCGTAGAACTCATCAAAAAAGAAGGCAGTGAGTCCGATTCGATTCCGGGCTGAATGAACGAAACCCGTTCTTCTTAACTTCGCCTTTACAGAATTTGAATAGGAGTTGCCCTTTCGGGCGATTTTATTTTCCACCCGGCTTTCTTTTCAGGGTCGGTGGCTTTGCTGAATACCAGTTCATACCACCACCGCTCCCAAAAAACGGTTTCACTCGGCCTCCCGATCTTTCCCCCACTCCATTGAAATCAAAATAGTTATTGAGATTTTTGGGTTCATGGTTACAATGGATCGTTGATATGCATAGCGAACAGAGAGAAAGGGACCAAAGCGGGACGCTTTATATTGTCAGCACGCCTATCGGTAATCTTGAAGATATCACCCGGCGTTCGCTTGAAACTTTAAATCGGGTCGGGCTGATCGCAGCAGAGGACACCCGTCGCACGCGGATTCTTCTGAATCATTACAGCATTCAAACCTCACTCTCCAGCTACAACAGTTACAATCAGGCAAAGAAGGGCAAACAGTTCATCACCCGTCTCCTGCAGGGCGACGACCTTGCCTTGGTGTCCGATGCGGGTACGCCCGGGATATCCGACCCGCTTTACCATCTGGTCCGGGCGGCCCTTGATGAAAAGATAACCGTGATTTCTACTCCCGGGCCCTCGGCGCTTTTGGGCGCGCTAACGGTTTCGGGTTTGCCAGTTGACCGGTTTGTGTTTGAAGGATTTCTCCCACGTAAAAAAGGGCGCAAACGGCTGATCGAAGAACTGGCTGAGGAGAAACGAACGATCGTTCTTTTCGAATCACCACACCGGATTGAGAAAACCCTGATTGAGTTGAGCAAAACCCTGGGCAATCGTCCGGCGGTTTTGGCACGCGAGTTGACCAAGGTTTACGAGGAAGTGATCCGGGGAACCCTGCAGGAACTTGCCTCCATAGCAGGTGAGCGAAAACTGAAAGGCGAAATCACTCTGGTGATTTCTGGGCGTCCGAGGAAGAAAGAAAAATAGAAGGAGGTTGTGTTTCATGAAAAAGCCCTGGGGTGGCAGGTTCAAGCAATCTACCAACACGCTGATGGAGCGGTTTTCTGCATCTATTTCATTTGACCGGCGGCTCTATGTCTATGACATCGAGGGAAGCATCGCTCATTGCCGGATGCTCGCTAAATGTAAAATCATTTCCCAAACCGATGCGAAAAAAATAGTTGCCGGGCTCCAGCGCGTTCTAAAAGAATTCGAGAGCGGGAAATTTGAATGCGACGATCGGCTGGAAGATATTCATATGAATGTCGAAAGCCGCATGATCCAGCTCGTCGGTCCCGTAGGCGGGAAGCTGCACACCGCACGAAGCCGAAACGACCAGGTGTGCCTCGACGTCCGTCTCTACCTTCGGGAAGAGACCGGACAAATCGTTCAGAGCCTCACCCAACTGACGAAAACCCTGCTGCAACTTGCGCGGAAAAACATCGACCATATTGTTCCGGGTTACACTCACCTGCAACAGGCGCAACCGATTCTGCTTGCGCATCACCTGCTTGCGCATCTTGAAATGTTGCTTCGGGACCGGGAGCGGATGGAAGATGCATGGAAGCGGATCAATGTCATGCCGCTGGGTTCTGCCGCACTGGCGGGAACTGGATTTCCCATTGATCGAAAATACACCGCCAAACTCCTGGGTTTTCCCGAGGTGTCGCATAACAGTATTGACTCGGTGAGCGACCGCGATTTCGCCGCCGAGTTCTGCGCTGCCGCTGCGATTCTCATGATGCACCTGAGCCGGTTTTGCGAAGAAGTGGTCCTATGGTCTTCCAGTGAGTTTGACTGGCTGGAACTATCCGATGCCTACACCACAGGTAGCAGCATCATGCCGCAGAAGAAGAACCCGGATGCTGCCGAACTCATTCGTGGTAAGTCAGGGCGCGTTTACGGTAATCTCGTTTCGCTCCTGACCCTGATGAAATCCTTGCCACTGGCCTATAACAAGGACTTACAGGAAGACAAGGAACCTCTTTTCGATACCGTGGACACCGTTAAACTGTCGCTGGAGGTTTTCAACGGGATGATGAAAACGGCTCGGTTCAAGAAACTTCCCCCCAGCCGATTGGACATCTCCGGATTTATTACGGCAACCGATATGGCCGACTACCTGGCGGTACAGGGAGTACCATTCCGCGAGGCGCACGAGATCACTGGCCGGACGGTTGCCTACTGTATTAAAAAAGGAAAGGGGCTACAGGATATCACGCTCAAGGAACTCAAAAAGATTTCTTCCCGGTTCGATACTGATGTATTTGACCACATCATTCTTGAAAATTCTGTACAACGCAAAAACGTTCATGGTGGCACCGCTAAAAAACAGGTGCTGGCACAGATCCGTCGGCTTGAGAAAAAATTGAAAACCCGGTCACCGATACTTCGCGTCCGGAAGTGAAAATAACGATGAAAAAAGCCACCTCTGTTCTACT
>CAJWLY010000213.1 GCA_913043155.1 uncultured Nitrospinaceae bacterium
AACCTTGAGGTCGACCAAAAACTGGCCGAGGCAATCAGTCGCTCATCATCGATCGCCAGACCGGACGAACGAGCGCACTTGGACGAACATTCTCTCGAAACCCAGTTGCCCTTCCTTCAGTATTTCCGCAAAAGATTCAAGATCGTCCCCATTTGTCTGATGCACTTGAGCCTAGAAGAATGTGAAGAGCTGAGTCGTGCCATCGTTCAAGTAGTGCAAGAAGCCAAGCGCACGGTTCTCATCGTAGCAAGTTCCGACATGACGCATTACGAGTCGCATGAGAGCGCATCGGAAAAAGATCGTAAAGCCATCGACTGCATACTCGACCTCAACGCAAAAGACCTTTACAACACGGCCCAGGCAAACAATATCTCCATGTGTGGGGTCAATTCGGCAACCGTCATGCTAATGTGCACCACAAAAATGGGAGCAAAAGAAGCGGAACTGGTCAAGTACATGACCTCAGGGGAAGTAAGCGGCGATATGGACTATGTGGTGGGATACGCAGGGATAATTGTGAGGTGAGTTGGAAAATTAAAATTTATAAAATATTAGCTGACCAACTCTCCCTTTCGCCAGGGGAGAAGAACTAAGAAACAACCTCATCACTCCGGATACTGCATCAGTTCTATTTCGTATTTGTCTGGGTCCTCCGTAAAGATAAATCGCGTTCCACTCCCCATCTCGACCGGACCTTCGGTAATGGGGATACCCGCCGACTCCAATTTACCTACACACACTTTTAAATCTTGGACCTGAAACGCCAGGTGCACCAAATCTTCCGGAACATCCACCATTCCGCTATCCGGGAAGGAACATAATTCCAGTTCGCCGTCAGTTGCGGGAAAACGCAGGAATACCAGTTGGGAACCGCGGGGAGAGGTTTTACGTTCAACCACTTCCATTCCCAGAATGTCGCTGTAAAAATGCACGGACCGGTCCATGTCGGCAACGCGGAACCGGGTGTGCAGGTATTTCTTCAACATAGTTCTTGTCCGAATGTAACAACCGAGTCGTATTTCGCCATTGCCTCGCGGACGATGCCAATGATTTCGCTCAACCGGTCCGCATCGTTTGCCTCAAAGCGCAGGACCAATACTGGTTGGGTGTTGGAGGCACGAATGAGCGCCCATCCGTTATCGAAGTTAACTCTCACTCCATCGATATCAATCACATCATAGCGTTCGCGAAACTGTTCGGTGAGTTCGCTCACGATTTCAAATTTTTGATCGTCAGGACAATCGATGCGAATCTCTGGAGTGGAAGCGGTTTCAGGAACATCGACTAGCATTTCCGAAACTTTCTTCTCTGAAGAAGCGACGATTTTAAGCACCCGGCACGCGGCGTAGATGGCATCATCAAATCCGTAATATTCATCAGCAAAGCAAACATGTCCACTCATTTCTCCGGCAAGCAAAGCCTTGGTCTCCCGCATCTTGCTTTTAATTAGGGAATGTCCGGCAGCAGACATCACGGCTACCCCACCCTGCCGCTCTATATCCTTGAACAGGTTCTGTGAACACTTGACCTCACCCACGATGGTGGCGCCAGGTTTCCGCTTCAAAAGGTCACGCGCAAACAGCATGAGAAGTTGGTCGCCCCAGAGAATGTTTCCCTTTTCATCCACCACGCCAATGCGGTCCGCGTCCCCGTCAAACCCGATTCCCAGTTCCGCTCCTTCCGCCTTGACTTTGGCGATGAGGTCAACCAGGTATTTTGGGATGGTTGGATCGGGATGGTGGTTGGGAAAACTTCCGTCGGGTTCGCAGTATAGTTCAATAACTTCTACGCCCGCGCGCTTCAAAAGTTCTGGCCCGACGATTCCGAAGCATCCATTACCACCGTCGACGACCACCTTGACTGAACGGGGGATATTTACCGATTCGCATACGGTTTGAATATAGTCTTCGCGAATATCTCTCTGAGAAACCTGCCCCAGTCCCGACTCAAAGTCTCTGCTGGCGATGAGTCCGCGCAGTTCCTGAATGCGCTCACCATACACACTATGTAGACCGTGACTGATTTTGAATCCGTTAAACTCGGGCGGGTTATGGCTTCCGGTAATCATCACTCCACCGTCTGGTTTCAAAAAGTGCAAGGAAAAGTAAGCGATCGGGGTAGGCACCATGCCAATGTCTATAACGTCACATCCGGTCGACCGCAGTCCGTTTATCAAACCATCACGGAACAGTAGGGAACTTGTTCGCATATCCCGGCCGACGGTCAGTGTTTTTCCACCCCTCCTCCGAATATAGGTTCCGATACCTCTGCCAATCAGTTCGGCAGTTTCTTGGGTTAGATCTCTGCCGACAATTCCACGGATGTCGTATTCTCGAAAGATTTGTGGGTTGATGGATTTCGTCATAAATGTTTTCCAAAAATTTTTCGAAAAAAACTCCACTCAGCGTGAGGAACACAACCCAGCACAACAACGAGTCTACAACTGCAGATTTTCATGGGTTTAGATATTTTCATTCAGTTCTCGATCAATAAGGGTTCTGCGTGTATCCCCCATCCACCGAGAAATTGGAAGCAGTAATCCAGCGGGACAAATCAGACGCCAGAAAGAGGACCAACCCCGTCACATCCTCCGGAACACCCATCCGCTT
>CAJWLY010000214.1 GCA_913043155.1 uncultured Nitrospinaceae bacterium
AAGCCCAGGTTTGTAACCGCCGATATGATACAAGACGGTGCCGTGGTCATTGATGTCGGCATCAATCGAGTCGACGGAAAACTGGTCGGCGATGTCGATTTCGAATCGGTGGAAGAAAAAGCATCGCTCATCACTCCCGTTCCCGGTGGAGTCGGCCCCATGACCATCGCCATGCTCATGGCAAATACCCTGCAGGCATTTCAAAAATCGCTGGATTGATCTATGATAGGGATCCGGAGCATGAAAACCCCTCACCGGCCCAATCGATCATGAGCCAACCTACATCGCTACCCTTGGAACGGGAAGAGCCTCAGCCTAGGGTGTATACCGTCTCGGAGTTTACGGGCGAGGCCCGCGCTATTCTTGAGGCAGCATTCGATTCGGTATATGTGGAAGGAGAAATCTCCAACCTGCGTATTGCCGGTTCCCAGCACGCCTATTTTGTTCTCAAGGACGAACGTGCGCAATTGCGTTGCGTTTTGTTCAAAGGGTACCGGGCCGGGCTTAAATTCCAGCCAGAAGATGGAGATCAGGTTCTTCTTTTCGGACGTGTTACGGTTTATGAAGCGCGTGGAGAATATCAGTTAATCGTTGAGCACATGGAGCCACGTGGGCTGGGCGCGTTACAAAAAGCGTTTGAGCAGTTGAAAGTTAAGCTGACGGCCGAAGGCCTGTTTGCCGAGGAAAAGAAAAAAGCGATCCCGGAATTTCCCTGGAAGGTAGGCGTGATCACCTCACCGACCGGTGCGGCGGTACGTGACATCCTCAACATCATCCAAAGGCGAAACCGGAAAGTTTCGGTTTTATTACATCCCGTGAAAGTGCAGGGAGAAGGAGCGGCCCAGGAAATCGCAGATGCGGTGAAGCAAATGAACCGAATGAATGACATTGATGTTCTCATCGTCGGTCGTGGTGGTGGGTCTATTGAAGATTTATGGGCATTCAACGAGGAAGTGGTGGCCCGCGCCATATCGGCATCTAAAATTCCTGTCGTCTCGGCGGTCGGACACGAGATCGATTACACCATCGCCGATTTTGTGGCTGACCTGCGTGCACCCACGCCATCGGCGGCGGCGGAGCTTACGGTCCCGGCGCTGAATGCGATTACCCAGGAACTACGCAGGTTCACGGAACGGCTTCTTGAAGTCCTGTACAACCGCATCGGTGGGCACAAAGAACTTCTGGGGCGCCTCATTAAGCGCCGTTTTTTTAACGAACCCATGCAAATTCTTGAGCCCCACGCACAGAAGTTGGATGACTTGAATACCCGCCTGCTCCGCGGGTTGGACCAATGGGTCGTCCTGCAACGACAGAAGCTGATCGGTCGCGTCCAGCAACTGCTTCACCTCTCGCCGCAAAAACTCGTGCGGCAGCTGCAGGAAAAAATGGAAAGCCTCCATCACCGTCTGGGGCAAAATATTGTCTCGATCGTGCGGCTGGAGCAGAAACGATTTGATGGAGCGGTCAAAAACCTGCATGCGCTTAGCCCGCTCTCTATTCTGGATCGCGGATATAGTATCACTACGTTCGATGGGAAGGCTCTCACCCAAAGCGGCCGAGTGCAGGAAGGCGACTCGGTCAACGTTCGTCTGGCAAAAGGAAGTTTGGAGTGTACAGTGGATAAAGCTCTTTCCCAAAAGAGGGAGAGGAATGAGGAAAGTTGAAAAATATCGAGGTCGCTATGTCGGAAATCAAATTTGAAAAGGCAATGACCCGGCTGGAAAAAATCGTCGAGGAACTGGAGCGGGGCGATCTGGACATCGACAAGTCTCTGGAGATTTTTGAGGAAGGGATTAAGATGTCGCGTGTCTGCTCCAAAAAACTCAACGAGGCCGAGGCCAAGATTGAAAAACTCACCAAGGGCAAGAAGGGAGAGTTGGTCACTGAACTCTTTCCCGTAAGCGAAAACGATGACGAGTAAGGGTGAGAAACTGCGCTTGGACCAGTTACTCCTAAAAAAAAACTCGTCTCCTCGCGGGAACGCGCCAAAAGCCTGATCTTGGCGGGCAAGGTAAGAGTGGGTGACGAAGTGTTAGACAAACCGGGGCGTCTGGTTGATGAAGGTTGTTCCGTCCGGGTCCTGGAAGACACTCATCCCTATGCCAGTCGGGGCGGACTGAAGCTGGAGCACGCCCTCAAGGAGTTTGGTTTCACTCCCACAGGAAAAACAGCTGTCGACTTTGGTGCTTCGACGGGTGGGTTCACCGATTGCCTTCTCCAACACGGCGTCAGGAAAGTTTTTGCGGTGGACGTGGGGTACGGTCAGCTCGATTGGAAACTGCAGAGCGATCCAAAGGTTATTATCATCGACCGGAAAAACGCGCGCGACCTCAAACCGGGTGACATTGGGGAACCGGTTGACCTGGCTGTGGCTGACGTTTCCTTCATCTCTCTTAAGCTTGTGGCTCCTTCTGCGTTTGCCGTTCTAAAACCCGAGGGCGATATTGTCGCATTGGTTAAGCCTCAATTTGAAGTAGGAAAAGACGAGGTGGAAAACAAAGGCATTATCAAGGACCCAAAGAAACATTTGAATGTTTTGTTAGACCTTCGCGTTTTTATGGAGGAAAAAAAGTGGCCGAT
>CAJWLY010000215.1 GCA_913043155.1 uncultured Nitrospinaceae bacterium
TCGGCATACCAGGGCTTGGTTAAACCCAACTTGAGCGCGTGCTCTACCCGATCGGTTTTATCAGTGCCCATGAGGAACTCACCGCCGGGAACGAGCACCATGTCATCAGGTGGTGATTCGCATCCGACCAAAAACAAACTGCCGATCATCACCAAAATGATTACGTAACGTTTCACAAGATTAGCATGATGAAAAAAAATCCAGTTCACGTGTTCGAGTCGATTCCTCTTGGAGATATCGATCTAGAAGATCGACTAACAGACTTTTCGCTAGGACCTGTCTCCGATACTCTTTTGCACTCGATTGAAACAATCGGCGTAACTCATCCGGTCATGCTTGTCCCTGCCAACAAACGTTATCGAATCGCCTGCGGCCACCGCCGTGCAGGCGTATCCAGCCAACTGGGTAATATGAAGATCCCCGCACAAATTCTGGATACCTCAACCGATGAAGAAACAATGCTTTCAGTGAATCTAGTGGAAAACCAGGCCCACCGGAAATACACCGACGTGGAAAAAGGGCTCATCCTTGAAAAGCTTTGGCAAGCCGGGGCTTCCCCTGACGACATTATAAAGAAGTATATGCCAATGCTCGAGCTCGAACGAAGCAAAAAACTTTTGGACGACTATTCCGGTGTGAAGCGATTATCCCCAAAACTTCGAACTTTACTCCATGAAGGGAATATTCCTCTCCGGACCTTCTCGATTTTTTTCCGTTGGGACGCAAAAAATCTCAGCGCGGTTGAGAAACTATTTGCTGTGCTGCGCCCCGGTGCTAACAAATGGAAAGACCTGCTGGAATGGATCGATGAAACCGCCACTCGCGATGAAATCGCTCCCGCCGAAATAATTAAGGCGGAGGAAATTCAATCGGCTCTCTTTGAAGACAGTCTTGCTCCCAACGTCCGGTACGAACGGGTTCGACTAGCATTACACTCCCGGCGTTATCCCATGCTCACCGATTTGAGAAAACGGCTTGCTAGGGCACTGGACGAATTGAAACTAGACGACAGGACTCGGGTTCATATTCAGGACAGTTTTGAGAGCGACGAAATTCGGATCGAACTCAAATTTCGAACTCGGGAACAGTTGGTCGGCCAAGTCGAAAAACTGGCTCGCGCTTGCGGGTCGAATGCTCTGGATGAGTTGATTCGTATTTTCCATGAACCGAAATGACCTGCAATTTTTCTCTTTTCTCCTGCAGAAAGATTGTTTTCTTGATATCCGCGCCTTATCAAAATCTTTCCGTGGGTAACCCCAGCCACTGTTGAATCGATTTAATGGGCCAGACGGGCCTGTCAGATTCGTAAGCCTCCAATGAAATACTGTTTCGAATCTTATATTTGACGCCTTGTGTTATTCCCGGTCCGGTCGCAGGCTTCGCCCAATCGAGCATGAACCCTCTCCTCAAGCTTTTCCAACTGGTGCAGTGCGGGCGCAGTCTTCTGCCGGACCATCCCCAGCCAAGGCAATAGTTATTTTCCGGGCCAAGCTCTCGGTGATGCCCGGAATTGTCTGCAACTCGTTGACCGAGGCCTTGCGAATGCTGTCGAGACCGCCGAACTGCCTAAGAAGAAGTAAGCGCCTTTTCTTCCCAATACCGGGGATCGACTCCAAAGGCGAGGATAGAGCATTCCGATCACGCAGTTTGCGATGATAGGATATAGCGAACCGGTGCGACTCGTCTCGAATGCGCTGCAGCAGAAACCGCGAGGGAGAATTTTCCCGAAACAGGACAGGGTTTCTTTCTCCGGGTAGGAAGACCTCATCGGTATCTGCGTTGTTGCGTGATTTTCCCTTGGCAATGCAGGCAAGATCAACCTTCCCGGTTAGGCCCAGCTCTCGGATCATTTTTCCCACGCTGGACAAGTGGCCGCGTCCACCATCAATCAGAATAAGGTTGGGAAGTACGGTCCCTTCCCGTACCAAGCGACTGTATCTTCTACCGACCACCTCGCGAAGCATCGCGTAGTCGTCTATGCCCTTGACCTCGGCAATCTTGTACCGACGGTACCTCGATTTTTTTGCCATAGCATTCTTGAACACCACCACTGATCCTACGGCATACTTTCCAGAAATATTGGAAATGTCGAACCCCTCGATCACCTTGGGAAAATGTTTGAGTCCTAGGGTTTCCTTCAGCTCTTCAAGGCTTCTCTGGCCGAGTTCTCCCTTGTTTGTCTCGGTCCTCAGGGCAAAGTTTGCGTTTTCCTCCGCCATATGTACGAGATCACGCTTCTTTCCCCGTAAAGGCACTTCGATACGAACCCGGCTTCCCTTTTTTTGCGACAGCCAATCCGAAATCAGTGGCATATCCTCAACGAGGTGCGGTAGAAAAATTTCCCGAGGTAAAATAACTTCCTCGGTGTAGTACTGCTTGAGAAAAGACGACAGGGTTTCATTGTCATTAGCATCACCTAGGCTTTTCAATTTATAAATTTTTTCTCCTACCATCTTTCCACCGCGCACGACAAGCACCTGCACCATCGCTTGCTCTTGCTCACGGCAATAACCAACCACATCCTGATCTTTCATAGACGTAGAAATGATCTTTTGTTTGCTTAAAAC
>CAJWLY010000216.1 GCA_913043155.1 uncultured Nitrospinaceae bacterium
CCGTTGTACTTGATGTTTCCGGAAATCGCCCAGACCTTGCATCCCGTAGCGTTATCGTTGCCCATTGACGCGTACCAGTCAGACCCCTTCTTAATGATGGAGGGGACGGTGGCCCAGGTTTCGGCATTGTTGAGCAGGGTGGGTTTACCCCACAATCCTCGTTCGCAAGAGTGCGGTGGCTGTGCCTTGGGCATGGGACGCTTTCCTTCAACCGACAGCATGAGGGCCGTTGATTCGCCGCCGATGAACGCCTCAACACCCTCGTGAACGTAAATGTCGATGCTGAAATCGGACCCGCAGATGTTGCTTCCGAGGAGTCCGCGTTCCCGCGCCTGCTCGAGCGCCATGTTTAAGCGCCGGACGGCGATACTGTAATCGGACCGGGTATAAATTATCGCCTCGGTCGCTTGGATAGCATACGCCCCAATGAGGAGTCCTTCGATCACCTGATGCGGGCAACCTTCCATGACACTCCGGTCCATGTAAGAAGCCGGGTTGCCCTCATCGCCATTGACCATGATGTAGCGCGTACCTAAATCATCGGTGGGCGCATTGGCAGCTTTCTTCCATTTATGGCCAGTGACAAATCCACCCCCACCCTTACCGCGTAAGCCTGACTTGATAATATCTTCGATGATGTCGGCGGGTTTCATCTTGAGTGCTTTTTTCAGCCCCTCGTAACCGCCTACCTCAAGATATTCTTCGATATTTTCCGGATCGATACGGCCGCCGAATTCGAGTGCGACGCGTTTTTGTTTCTGGAGATTCTCGTAATAGTCCTCCTTAGCCGCCGCCTTTTTAAACACCTTGCCGCCAATGACGTGGTCCTTGAGAATCTTTTCCACCATGTCTGGTTTCACCTTCTCGTAGGTGACCTGATCTTGGCCGGGAACGTAGACGTCGACTAACACGTCACGGCTGCAATAGCCACGGCAACCTACCTGACCCATGCTACACCCGCCCGGCCCCAGTTCGGCATTAGCTTCGAGTTCCTTGATCTTCTTTTCGAATTCGTTATAGACCTCCTCAGCACCTTCGGCGATACCACTGAGGCTCTTACACACCGTGATCTTGACCGTGCCCTTGACCTTTCCGGTAGGTTTTTTTTCTGTTTCTACTGCTGCTTCCATAAAGGTACTCTCCTCAAACCGATAATACCGCCCATCGCTCTAGGCCTGAGCCCAGCATTATCAATGCCCTCACAGATTCTGAAAAATTCCCGCAATTCTAGTCACCTCAAGACCGAATGTCAATGTCTCATCAGGGGCTAAAATCAGGAAAATTAAAAGGATTTTCCTAACGGTACCGGGTCCTCAGTCCTCGCTTTCGAGATGATTGCCGGCAAACCCATCAGGAAACAGGGGAGGACGGTCTATCTCATTGTCAAACAAGGGAGTTATTAGATCATCTGAAGGTAAAATAAACGGACTGCGACACTTGGGCTATAAAACAAACCATGCAAATTAGGCAACCTCCTAAGGTAGCAGCATATTACTGCTTATGTTGAAAGCATCAGGGGACCAGTTTCCCGATCTTGCTCTGAAATCTTCCCCTGAAGTAATGGCCCATCTCGGTAAACCACACGTTACCTTCCTTATCTAGGACCAGCTCACTGGGATGCGCCTTGGGCGTAGGAATTTTAAACATCTCCATACCTTCGGTCGTTCCGGGTTTGGCTTTTGACAGGTCGAGACGTCCGATATTGTCTCCGCGGTTGTCAACGAACCACACCCAGCCTCGCTTGGAGTCCACGATCAGATCGTGCGGGCCCTTGCGCTTTCCCGGAATCTCGTATTCGATCAACGCAGGGGGATTTTTCGCAGTATCTAGCCGGGTGATTTTCCCAGCAAACAACTGGCTGAACCAGACACCCCCATCCCCGGCGAGTGCCATGCCGTGAGGCACCGATTTTTTCGGCGGTACGGAAACCTCGCTCACTTCGCGCGTTTTGATATCGAACCACCCGATCTTATTGAAAAACTCTTGGGCCCAGAACTTACCGCCCTTGGTGTACCAGATGTTTTCGCCGTCGAGCACCAAATCGTGCGGGTGCCCCTCACCCACAGGAAACTCCTCAATACTTTCACTGGCCGGCTTCAGCCGGGCAATCTTGTTGCCCTCGAACTCCAAGAACCAAATCGAGCCGTCCGCCGCTTCCGCTAGGTGATGTGGTTCGCTTTTTGGAGTAGGAACATCATACTCTTTGATCTTTCCCGTGGCCGGATCGAGCCGTCCGATACGGCCCGCCATCTCGCTGAACCACACTATGCCGTCTTTCGCCACAATGATGTAACTCGGTTTGCTGTTCTTCTGTGGCAGGTCGTATTCGACGATCCCTTCCGAGGTCCCGGGCTTGGCCGTGAACGGATCGAGGCGTCCTATCTTGTTGGTATTGATCTCAGTGAACCACAGGTGGCCTTTGTCATCAAAGGCGAGATCGGCAGGACTGCTATTCGGTGTCGGAGTCAGGTATTCAACAATAGTAACGGCTTGAACGAACGTTGTCCAAAACAGTCCGCAGACAAAAACCGCTACCACCAACAATCTGAGGAAATGCTTGG
>CAJWLY010000217.1 GCA_913043155.1 uncultured Nitrospinaceae bacterium
ACCGCTCCATTACTCGCCACGTTTGCAAAGAAGAGATGATGGTTCACGATCAGGAGGTGGGCACCGAACCATCGTTTTCTCTCCTTAAAATAATAACAAGTGTTGTAGGTTTCGCAGTTTTTCCCCAAGCAAAGGTCCTTTTGCCGGCCCACATCCTCCCATATCGAGGGGAGCGGTTCGAAAGGCAGGTCTCCTCTGACTCCTGTTGGCGTTTCCTTAATCCAGTCGAAAATGGTCTGGAGCTGGCCGTCTTCCTCCGCCTTGGTGAACAACCCCGCCTGGCTCGCACGCTTGAGCCTTCTTAACGAAAGATAGTTTTCGTGTCCTAGACAAAGCGCGTAGCGGAAAGGGATATTTAACTTTTCACGAAGGAGGGGAATATCGTGATAGAGAAGTTGTTCCTGAAGCGTTTTCGTGTAAGTGGAAACGACCACCTTTTTGTTGAACCGCACAGCCCATAAAATAGCGGGAACGAGGTAGGCTAGACTTTTTCCCGTCCCCGTACCGGCCTCCACGATCAAATGACACCCCTGATCAAAAGATCGTGCCACCGACTCGGCCATGGCAATTTGTTGCGGCCGATCTTCGAATTCGGCCATGTTGCCAGACAAAAAACCACCTTCTTTAAAATAATTCCCGATTTCCTGTTCGATCATAGCCAAGGCATGTTAAGCGGACAGGGTCCAGTGGTAAAGAAATTTCTTCTTCAGATATTAAGCGGACATCCTCGGGTTGACCTTACCCTTAAAATTACTTATCCTATTGAAGGTTGAGAACACACATCACTCCATTCTGTCCGCATCTTTTTAAGTGTTTGCCTTCAACCTGCATTTCGCACCAAATAAAATCAGGCAGTCCCTACCGGGAGATCTCCTATGAAAAAGATCGTTCCACTCATTTTGTTACTCTCCTTTTGGACTTCATATGCCTACGCTGCTGAGGACGAGCAACAAAAACTCCTCAGAGATTCCGTGTTGGTTATGGAAGAAATAATGAACGCTCCGGATCAGGAAATACCCGCCAACCTGATTTCTCAAGCCAAAGCAGTAATCATTTTCCCCACCATGGTCAAGGGCGGGTTTTTCATTGGCGGACGTTACGGCAATGGAGTTGCCACGGTACGCTCCAAAGCAACGGGAAGATTTGGCCCTCCTGGATTCATCACACAGAGCGGTATAAGTTTCGGATTCCAATTCGGCGCCGAGGCGGTGGACCTCATCCTGCTGGTTATGACTCAGCGAGGAATAGAGGGATTACTGAAAAGCAAGCTCACGCTGGGAGGAGATGTGGCGGTTTCAGCGGGACCGATCGGACGCCACGCGGAGGCGGCGGCGGATATGAGGATGCAGGGTGAAATTTATTCCTATTCCCGCAGTAAAGGTGCCTTCGCCGGCATTTCCCTCAAAGGAACTCTGATTGAGGAGAATGAAGACGCCAACCATATCTATTATGGACAGGTCTCGATCAGGGATATCCTGATGAACGGAAAAGTAAAAAAACTTCCACAATCCGCCAAACGGTTCATCAAGGGAATAAATCTCATAACCAGGGCAAAAAGGAAAGGGGCTAAAAAATAAGGGCCCCTTCAGCCCGTTTCTCGCCCTTCTCAGGTTTTCAAGTTATAATTCTTTCGCGAATTCTGGCACTGAGAGTATCCAGAACGATCACCACGCAGGCGATCGCCAGAAGCGCCGTCCCCGCTTGATTGTACTGCAACAGATTGATCCATTGCTGAAGGAGGAACCCAATCCCTCCCCCGCCAACAAATCCGATAACGGTTGACATGCGCACGTTGATATCCCACCGGTAAAAACTCAAAGCCAGAAACTGCGGAACCACCTGCGGCAGAACGGAGAACAACACCACCTGCATCGACGTCGCTCCCGTTGCAGTGACAGCCTCCACTGGACCCGGATCAATACTCTCAACCTGTTCCGAAAATAATTTTCCTAACGCAGCAATGGAATGTACCCCCAGTGCCAGCACACCCGCAAACGGACCGATCCCCACCCACACCGCAAATAAGATAGCCATGATCAAAGGCTCTACTGAACGAAGGACGTTAAAAACCGTACGTACTGCGTAATAAACGCCCACGCTGACCGGATTCCCCATCATCAAGTTACGTGCACCGAGAAAACTGAGCGGCGCCGCAACGAAAATAGCAAACGTGGTCGCCATCAGCGCAAGAAAAATGGTCTCGATTACCTTGTCCGTAGTCAACTTCAGCGTCTCACTCACGCGCCATTCCCCGGTCCGCCAAGACACAATGGAGCGAATCGTTTGCACGTCCCCGCGTGCCGTCGGGGGAACAACAACATCACGCCGGAAGTTTCCACGCTCATCCGTTTCAAACGAACCCAGTGGGTACTCTTGTTCTATCGCATTGATCCAAACGAGCAATCCTTTCTCTCCAGGCTTGAACCCTTTGCCTTCCACCGCCAAACGGTCGCCGATTTTCCCCCGGGATTCCGAAAGAGTGAGCGACTGCCCGCCAAAGGTTTTATCGGATCCGGTCGTCTTTGCCGGAAAATCCGATAAAAAGAAGACCGCCTCCGCT
>CAJWLY010000218.1 GCA_913043155.1 uncultured Nitrospinaceae bacterium
GCTTCCGAAGGTTCCTTCTGATCTAGGAGCCCAAGGAAGCTCCCGACCATTGACGACCCCGCTCTTCGGAGCGGGGTTTTTTTGTGGGATTATCGCGATGAAACAGCGTGGGTTTTGTCAAAATCCGGTTTCCTGTCGGGCGCTACTTCTTTCCTTCTCGCCGGTCCTCGATGAAGTCGACGACGATCATAAAACCCTTCAAAATCCCAAGTGTCGCAAACGCCCCCAGCAACAGTTGCAACAAGGGCGGAAGGGTGCCAATGAAATCAATCAAGGTCTGCACAATTTTACACCTTAAGGAGTTAACCGATAAAGAAGGAACCCCTCCAAAGTTCAAGATCGGTCTTTAGAATGCGGTGATTGTTACCGTGGTGCAACCACGGTTCTCGCTTCCCGCACTCCAAGAGTGATGAACGGCTTCCATTGGAATTCTTGGAAGTTCTGAGAATAACCGCCGGAGTGTAAGCTGGAAATTCTGGCATTGCAAATTTGATTAAGGAAACACTGGATCTCAAGCTCCTAAGACACCAAGGGATTCCCATAAGTCACCCCCCTTGCCCGCTACGAGAAAAACGAATTGCATTTCAGCGACTTCAGTCCCACCCTGCTTAGCCAAAAATTTCCGAAGGCGCGGTATATACAGTCTTTTACAACAAGACTGTCTTGCCCTTCGGTTCACATTTATGCCTTTATTTTGTATAATCCCCCCAACTCATCGAAATAATACCTAGAGCTGATGATGGTTAAATATAAAGCACCCCCTACCCAAACCGCCGTTCTTGACCAAGCGGCTCAGACGACGGCTTTTTTTGTAGCCCTGATTCTTGCGGCTTGGATCGCAACAGGCACCGGCTGGGCTGCTTCCTATAAGGACAACGGCAATGGTACGATCACAGACGAGGTATCCGGACTCTTGTGGCAACAGGCTGACTCCTACCACGAATTTAAAAGAGGAATGAACTGGTATGAAGCGCTGGAATATGTCGCGTTGAAAAACTCGGAAAAATTCGCTGGATTCGATGACTGGCGTCTTCCCACCCGAGATGAGCTGAAATCCCTATACGATAAATCGCGCCCTGTAAAGAGCAAGGGCGGCGAACGGATCGGACTCCCACCGGTATTTAAAAGCGGCGGGAGTTATTATTTGTGGACCACTAACGAACGCGGGCTCGACAACGCGTGGTACTTTGGATTGGGGTTCAAGGAAGACTACTTTAATCTCAAAGAGCTTGGCGACCTAGATCAGGGCGTCAAAATGGTTCGAGGCAAACCGGCAACAGAATAAATCTATTTCTAGTAAGATCCAAATACGATCTGGCGCATCCTAGCTAGATAGACACGGTAGTTCGCTAGAAATCATAGAGGTATTCCCTATGAAACCGTTTCGCAGACTGCTCAATGCTCGGAATCGGGTTGCCTTACTTTTTGTTTCAACGTCAGTCATTTTTCTCGGCTGGATGTTTATCCCGGAATCTGTTCTGTCCCAAGGCGGGCACGAACATCACGAGGGAATGGATCACGGAGGCGCAGCGCAACCGGGCCAGGAGTACCGTCTCGAAGACCGCCCCATGGAGCACATGGACCATGGTGACGCGGGGGGCGACTTGTTTCGCACTCGCGGCGCTCACGACAAAGTGGAGGGGTTGAAAAAGGAAATGCTGGGGGACGAGGGACTGCTCGCCCGCGGGCGCAACATCTACCTCCATATGTGCGTCTTCTGCCACGGGAAAGACGGCAATGGCGGTGGTAGTGCTACCGATTATCTTTATCCCTGGCCCAGAGATTTTCGCAAGGGCATCTTCAAGTTCCGTTCCACCCCCACAGGCTCTCTACCCCATGACGAGGATCTGTATCGAACCATTATCAGGGGCGTACCGGGAACCTCCATGCCTGCATGGGCGGATGCGCTTTCCCCGCAGGATACCTGGGCGCTCATCAATCTCATAAAAAACTTCTCATCCCGCTTCAAGGAAGAACCTCCAGGAGAAAAAATCAAAATCAACGACCCGCCCTCTGCATCGCCGCAATCCACCGCACGCGGAAAAGAACTATTCGTCAAACAAAAATGCGACAACTGTCACGGGCAATCATTACGCGGGGACGGCAGGCTTGCCGAATCGCTGATGGATGCATGGAAACACGCTGTCTTTGTACACGACATCACCGTGCCCGGTCACTACAAGAGTGGGTTCGAGGCCAAAGACATTTTTCGAACGCTCAGCACCGGATTGGACGGCACCCCCATGGAGTCCTATGCGCACCTGCCGACAGAAGACCGATGGGCACTGGTCCACTACATCCGTTCAAAGTTCACTGCGAAACACAAGAAGGGCGCGTTTGAAACTGATGTCCATTCCTTCTACAAAGCATTCGAGCTGAACACCGACGTGAACAACCCGATCTGGGACGGGGTCGAGACGATAAACCTAGTGTTGCGACCACTTTCGGCGCGGCGCGATGCGGTGGAAATCATCAATTTTGCTT
>CAJWLY010000219.1 GCA_913043155.1 uncultured Nitrospinaceae bacterium
GAATTTTCGGATGCATTCGAGGTCGTCGTTGAAATCCATGCCCTCCGTCACCAGCAACGCCCTTGCCGAGGATACGGTGGAACGCCTAGCGTGCTTAATGGCTTCGGCGAACGCTTCTTTTTCCAAAGATAGCTTGCTATGAAAATGAGCCCGCTCCGCTTCGGAGAGGCGGTCCTGAATCATATCGGTGACGGCGCCCGCGCACTCGCCTTGGCCACGGTCTTCCAGGGAGAACTTCTTGTCTGTTCCGAAATCAAGATAGGCGTGCGGATCGGATTCGATTTCCGGCAGACTCCGCAGGGGATCGAGTAGTTCACGGAAAAAGTCTTTTCCCTTCCGGTCAAAAAACTCGCTGAAGGTTTCCTTATCCTTTTTCCCCTTTTTATATGAGTCGATGATCAACCGCGTCGCCTTGGGAGCGTTCTTGGCCGGTATCTTGTTTACCGATGTGCCGAATACTACCTCATCCTCGTTAATTCGGCCGCCCAATAGCACTTCGTAATGAGGAGCGAGTACGCCGTTGATCTTCTTAGCGCCGCCATGGAACCCTATCGAAGCAATGTGATGTTGGCCGCAGGAGTTGGGACAACCGCTTGCCTTGACCGTCAGCGCACCCAAGTCGGATGAGTGGGGGAACCCATCTTCCATTTCTCCATTCAGGTGCCTCACCAGTCCCCGCGATGCGGTGATGCCCAGGTTGCAGGTTTCCGACCCTGGGCAGCAGGTGATGTCGCGTATCTCCTCGATCCCCGCTTTGTGTAAACCAATTTCTTTGAGTTTGCCATAAACAGCGCCGAGGGCATCTACTTTTACCCAGGGAATCATTATGTTTTGGTTGACTGTGCATACGACAACCCCACCTGCGTAATCCGATGTGATTTTCGCGATGGCACGGGCTTGGTCGCTGGTCATATCCCCTAGAAGCAGTTTGATCTGAATATTGAGGAATCCATTCTGCTTTTGTTCTAGAGTATTTCGATCTCTCCAAATTTTAAACTCGGGGTTTGCGTCGAACTGATTGTTGGCCTGGTATTCAGGAGCGGGCGGGAGGGTTTCCTCCGGAATCTCGATCACTGGGAATGCTTTGCTTCCCAGCTTCTTGTACTCGTCCTCGTAAAATTCCTTGATCTTTTCCAGTCCGAGTTTGTCAAGAACGTATTTGAAGCGGGCCTTGTTACGGTTTTTCTTGTCGCCGTACTTATCGAATACCTGAATAAGGGCTTCGCACATGCGGAGCAGGTTATCTGCCGCGATGAAATCTGTCAGTGGTTTCGCCCCGTGAGGGAACGAGCCCAGCCCGCCACCGACCAATACTTTAAATCCGCGCACGTTATTTCCATTCTCATTTTTTATCACTGCTTTGAGCCCAATATCATGAATTGGAGCCAAGCCACATCCGTTGCATCCGCCGAAACTGATCTTGAATTTCCTAGGAAGATTCTGGGTCAGCGAATGTCGAATAAGGTGGTTGGTGACAGCAAGGCCGTAGGGAGCCACGTCGAACGCTTCGGTTTTGCAAGTGCCCGCCCTGTGGCAGGCGGTGACGTTGCGTACCGTGTTGCCACAGGCTTCGCGGGTTGTGAGTTGATGGTCGGCAAGGGCCTGCAGTCCCTTGCCAACATCTTCCAGTATCACATAGTGGAACTGGATATCTTGTCGTGTGGTCACGTGCAGAAGTTTGTTGGAATACTCATCTGCGAAATCGGCCAGGCAAAGAAGTTGATCAGTAGTTATCCTGCCCCCGGGCAGTTTTGTTCGCACCATCTGCACGTCTTCCTGCCGCTGACCGTAAATGCCCTGTTGCAGGCGAAACCGTTTGAATTCTTCCGGGTCCACCTCGCCCCGGTTCAACCGCTCCACTTCTGCGGTGAATTCTTCAATCTCCCGCTTGACTTCGGGAGGTATATTTAAAGTTTTGGTATCCATGCGAATCTCTTAAATTACAAGGAGTAAAGGGCGTGTCCCTTTCCTTCGTAAGGGGATTTGGGGAACCATCGATGGCCAGGGCACACCTTTCATGCCATCTGATAGTTGGCCTCCGAGCTAAATTTACAACATTTTATAATAAAACAGGGCCAAAAAATAGTGGAATACCTTATAAATGAGATAATTTGCCTGCTCGCCTCGGGTTGTCTGGGTGCTAAAATTACAGAAGCTAAGCGTATAGATAAACTCCTGCCTAACAGGGGAAAATGAACGGTTTTCGGCATGGGTTTACGATCCGGCCGTTACATGAGGAGCCATGACTCAGCTCTGGATTCAGTTTAATTTTTTTCTCTTTCTGGCAGTGTTCGTTGCCACCCTGGTCCGAAATCTGAATTTCAATACCGTTCTGGTGGGTCTTACCTATCTTGTGCCGCTGGTCCCGCTCGGTCTCACTCCGGAAAACGCCGACCGATTTCTTATCGTCTCGTTCTGTAACCTTAT
>CAJWLY010000220.1 GCA_913043155.1 uncultured Nitrospinaceae bacterium
CGAAGCATATTTATTATTTTTTGGATTATCGGTTCCATCTTTTGGGTGCTGATTGGTGCGCTCGATGGTAATTTTTTCCGTAGTGTTATCACCATCGCTATTGGGTGGGTTATTCTCTTCCTTTACTTCTGGGGCAAGGACGAATACATGCGCAGAAAATATGGTGATTTAGAGGAAGAGTGAACTTCAGTTTCTAGTGCTAATCAATTCCTGTTTTTCTTCATGGCTTTGTCGATTTCTCGGTCGGCTTCGCGTTTTTTTATCGAGGCGCGTTTGTCGTGGAGCTTCTTAGCTTTGGCTATGGCGAGTTCGGCTTTGGCTACCCCACTTTTGAAGTATAGTTTGAGGAGAACGAGGGTGTAGCCTTTTTCTTGTGCCCGTCCGATGAGTTTGTTGATTTCCCTCCGGTTAAGCAATAGTTTGCGCTTGCGTGTTGGGTGCAGGTTGTACTGATGCGCCGGACCGTAGGGGTCGATGTGACAGTTATTGAGCCATACCTCGTTCTTTTCGACGCTGGCATAACTGTCGGCTAGGTTGGCTTTTCCTTCCCGTAGAGATTTCACTTCCGGGCCGTGCAGGACCAGTCCGGCCTCTACCGTGTCTTCTATGAAATACTCGTGCCGCGCTCGTTTGTTCTGGCAGATGATTTTGATATTGCTCATGATCCTTCTGACTGGATAGGGTCAGGATTGGACGCATCCGATAACCTGGTTTTCATTTGCTTCCTCGATGCGGACTGGAATTAGACGATTGCGCAGGGAGGCTTCTCCGCGAACGCGGATGGGGATGTAATGCTCGGAATGTCCTTTTAATGTTCCATCGTTATCTTCACTGCTTTCTATGAGGACGGTGGCGGTTTGACCGATAAATCCGCGGCGGAACTCGAGCGATTTTTTCTTCGCCAGCTCGATTAAAATCCGATTGCGCTCTCGCTTGACCGTTTTTGAAATGTTGTTCTTAAATCCGGCGGCTTCCGTTCCGTTGCGGGGCGAGTAAGAGAACACGTGCAAGTAGGAGAAGGGGAGGTCCTCGATCAGTTGACGCGTGCACTCGAATTGTTCCTCGGTTTCTCCAGGGAAACCCACGATCACGTCCGCGCCCAAGCCCAGAGGAGCGATTCTCTCTGTGGCGCGCCGGACAACGAGTTCATACTGTCTGGCCGTATAGTTCCGACGCATGCGGGAAAGGATGGTGTCGTCCCCGCTTTGCAGGGGAATGTGAAAATGCGGACAGATTTTTTTGTGCCGGGAGACAAGAGCGATAAGATTGTCGTCGATTTCCATGGGATTGATTGAGCTCAATCGCACGCGAAAGTCGCCGGGTAAATCAGCGATATCCTGTAACAATGATGAGAAGGTTTCTTTTGAATTAAGATCCATGCCCCAAGTGCCGAGGTTGATCCCGGTGAGGGTGATTTCTTTATACCCCGCGCCAACGGCCTGACGCACATTGTGGAGCACGTTTTCCCGAGACTCGCTTGCGGAGGTTCCGCGCGCGCGCGCGACGGTGCAGAAGGAACATTTTTCGTCGCATCCGGTTTGTACCTTGATAAAAGCCTTAGTGCGATCTTGGAAACGGGTGACGGGGAGGGTGCGGAATGTCCGTTTGCTATGGATATCGGACATGCGGATTTCTGCGGGTCCTAACTGTTTTTCGGTATGGCCTTCCTGCAACTTACTCTTGAGCAGGTTAGCGATTTCCAGTTTATCGGCGTTCCCGAGGATAACGTCGAGTCCATCCAGTCGGGCCGATTCCTTGGGGTTAAGTTGGGCATAGCAACCCGTGAAGACCACCATGGCGTTTTCGTTGATGGCCAGTGACTTTTTAACAGCGTGGCGGGAACTGTAGTCACTTCGCTGAGTCACGGTGCAGGTGTTGATGACGTAAATATCCGCCGTTTCGGAAGGGTTGACTATAGAGAACCCTTCCTGCTCAAGAAGTACCTGCATTTCCGCCGTGTCGTGCTGGTTGGTACGGCACCCTAATGTGGTGAAAGCGACTTTCATTTTTGTGGGTGTTTTGTGAAACGACTGTCTGCCCAACATGACATGAAAACTCATCCCAGTCCAGCGTTTTCACCGAATAACCACATGACCCAAGTGCCCGTTCAATGGCTCCCTAGGGGTTGACCGGTATGGGGGGGGTCTGCTACTATCCGGCGAAATCCTGCGTTTGCAAAAGACACTTTCGACCTACCTGAAAAGCCGCTGGTGGACAGTTTTAAATCTTGTTTTCCCTTTAGATTGTATAAAAAATTATCGTGCAACAATACTTTGATAAAAAATATCCCAAGGTGTGACTTCCCATGAAATTCAAGAGCCTTGCGGTCATTGTGCTTGCGGCTGGGAAAGGCACTCGGATGGAATCCCCTCTTGCTAAAGTGCTTCAACCGCTCGGTGGCCGTCCTTT
>CAJWLY010000221.1 GCA_913043155.1 uncultured Nitrospinaceae bacterium
TCAGCTACTACGATTACTATCAACCGGAAGCCTACCTCCCAAAAACAGATACCTTTATTGAGAAAGATGCTTCAATCAACGACGAGATCGACAAAATGCGTCATGGGGCGACGCACTCTCTGTTCGAGCGCCGGGACGTGATCATCGTCGCCAGCGTCTCCTGCATTTACGGGCTGGGTTCTCCTGAAGCCTATCACGGCATGCTGCTCTTTGTTGAAACAGGGATGCAGATCGAACGCGATCAGGTTCTGCACAAACTAGTGGACATACAATACAAACGAAATGATATGGATTTTCAGCGTGGGACTTTTCGGGTACGCGGAGATACCGTGGACGTCCTTCCAGTTTACGAGCGCAATGAGGCGGTGCGCATCGAATTTTTTGGTGACTCCATCGACCGGCTCAGCATATTTGATCCGCTAACCCAGCAACCCATCCGAGACCTAGACCGCATCGCCATTTATCCGGCAAGTCACTACGTCACTCCGGAGGAACCTCTTCGGCGGGCAATCCAAGCCATTCGGGAAGAGTTGATTGAGCGCGTCGCCTACTTAGAAAGTCAGAACCAGTTGGTCGAGGCACAACGTATCGACCAGCGAACAATGTTCGACTTAGAAATGATCAAAGAAGTGGGGTATTGCCAAGGAATCGAGAACTACTCGCGCCACCTTATGGAGCGGGCGCCAGGGGCTCCACCGCCAACACTTTTGGATTATTTTCCGGCAGATTCATTGTTTATCATCGACGAAAGCCATGCCACCGTCCCCCAGTTGAACGGAATGTACCGCGGCGACCGCGCGCGCAAGGAAACCTTGGTCCGACACGGATTCCGTCTTCCCTCAGCATTTGATAACAGGCCACTCAATTTTGAAGAGTTCGAGAAACGTGTGGGCCAGGTAATTTACACCTCAGCTACACCTGCAGAGTACGAGCTGGAAAAATCCGGTGCACGGATCGTCGAATTGATTGTCCGCCCCACAGGCCTAGTCGATCCACAAGTTGAAATAAAACCTGTAAAAGGCCAAGTCGATGACCTTTATCAGCAAATCGTCGAGCGAGCGAATAGAAAAGAGCGAACCCTTATCACTACACTCACAAAGCGTTTCGCCGAGGACCTGACCGAGCATTATTCCGAACTCGGACTCAAGGTCAAATATCTCCACTCTGATATAGAAACTCTGGAGCGAAGCCAAATTATCCGCGAACTGAGATTGGGCGAGTTTGATGCGCTGATCGGAATCAATCTATTACGAGAGGGACTGGATATTCCGGAAGTATCCCTTGTGGCCATCCTAGATGCGGATAAGGAAGGTTTTCTTAGATCGACCACTTCACTGATCCAGACTTCGGGGCGTGCGGCCAGAAATGTATCAGGTCGGGTTATTTTCTATGCCGATACCATCACCAAATCAATGCAAAGAGCTTTTGATGAAATGGACCGACGCAGAGATATCCAGAGGGAGTACAATGAAACCCATCAGATTATCCCTGAATCGATAAAAAAGTCAGTTCAAGAGTCTCTCATAAACTATGAAAAGCTGGCTACAGTTCCTCTAGAACCGGAAGAGGAGCCTCTTTTAAGGAGGGACTTTCCAAAGCTGGTTGAAAAACTAGAAAAGCAGATGTATTCCGCAGCGCGAAACCTGGAATTCGAAAAGGCTGCTGAATTAAGAGATAGAATCAAAAGGATTCGGGAGAAGGACCTGATGATTACCGCATGACTCAGGTCCAGTTCCTGTTCTTGGAAATCTTGAATTCAGACTTAAAGAAACCCACTTAATAGTTCGAAGTCATCTTGATGGGGTCCCCAGATACCAACGAGGCTAGATTGTAGGAGTGTATTTGAGAAAAGTTAGCATCTCTTAGGGTCTCTTACTTAGGGTTGGGGGGGATAATACGAAAAATAGGTTTCGAAAGCTTTGCGGGCAATCGGGGCCGCGGAAACACCTCCATGTCCGCCGTGCTCGACAATAACCGCCACGGCCACATCAGGCTTTTCATAAGGAGCAAAAGCCACAAACCAAGCGTGCTCACGAAATTTGTATGGGACCTCGTCTTCGGATTTGTTTTCTTCAGAAGTTCTCAAGCGCACCACTTGAGCTGTTCCCGTTTTACCGGAAACTACAATATCGCGAAGCTTGGACCGATGCCCCGTTCCACGAGGTGCGTTGACCGCTCCGCGTAATGCCTCTCGAAG
This sequence comes from uncultured Nitrospinaceae bacterium, assembly GCA_913043155.1. GTDB lineage: Bacteria > Nitrospinota > Nitrospinia > Nitrospinales > VA-1 > CAJWLY01. The sequence continues at coordinate 2,198 of CAJWLY010000221.1, forward strand.
ATGCTTTAAGATCTCAGGTTCGATTCCAACATTTTTTATAATTTCGGGAAAAAAATTTCGGATCACGCTACCCTCGAAATCCTCAACCCTTTTGACTAGATAAGGTTTGACCTGAATACCGCCATTGGCCACTGTAGAAAACAGGTTGGCATTTTGCAGTGGAGTAACAAGATTATACCCTTGACCGATCGAGACAGAAATAGTTTC
>CAJWLY010000222.1 GCA_913043155.1 uncultured Nitrospinaceae bacterium
TACCAGTCCGTCATTTTCGGGTAAGGTCCGGTCACCCGCTCTCCTTCTCCGTAGAGGACATACTTGATAATTTGATCGACGTCGATGGCCATGCCCAGCGCCCGACGCACAGCGGGCGATGCGAAAAGCGGGTTCCTCATGTTGTAGCCGATATAGGAGTAGAAATAACCCAAGCTGGAGAAATTCTGGAACTTGTTCTCATTTTTGAAACGGGCTACCTGATGCGGTTGGACACTGTAATTGTCGACGGCACCTGCATAGAATTCCATTTCTTGCGTGAGCGGATCCGGTATTATGCGCATGACGTACTCGCCGTATTCCGGAGCACCTTCCCAGTAATCTTCATTTCTAACAAGACGGATCAATTCGTCAGACCTCCATTCAGCAAACTTGAAGGATCCGGTTCCGATCGGGTTACGGTTAAACCGGCTGTCGCGGATACTGAAGGTTTTGATATCCGCATTCTCCGCATAGGCTTCCTGCTTTAAAACCTCATCGTTAAGAAGATGTTCGGGAAGAATCCCCATGAACCAGGAATTGATTGCCGGCGAAAACAACCGCTTGTAGGTGAAACGAACTTGATAAGGCCCAAGCGCTTCGGCTGACTTAACCGGCTCGTAGTCGGATCGCCGGGGCGAAGCATTTTTCGGGTTCATGATAGCCCGGTAGGTGAACAGGACATCACCCGCATCGAATTCGTGACCATCATGAAACCGCACCCCGCGCCGCAGATCGAAAACAATAACCGGGTTGTGTTCAATGACAGGCAGTATCGCAGCATACTGCGGTTTTAATTTCCCCTGCTGACCGGGATTGTCAGCACGAATGAAATTTCCCCAGGGAAACGACTCAAAATAATCGTCGCCAATCAGTTTCCTGAGCGGATTGAAAAAGTCCTGGTCAATGCGGTGGAGGGTAAATTTAATGCGGGAGGGTTGTGTCAGGGTATAAGCAATATCTTCCATCAGAGGCCGGTTGTTTTGCTTCTCCGGAGTTCCATTGCCACCAAGAACGGGAACCTGGGTGGTGCCTTGAACAGTCTTGCCGGGAACGACTTTGACATCTCGAATATTGGATGTCCATTGCGAGTTGGATTCCATGAATCTTTGGATAAAGCGTACCCAGTCGGTGGCCGTCCGTAATCCGCGGTTGCCGGCCAGGCGATGCCCAGGATCTACCGCCAGATAGACCTCTTCTGACTGGGTCCACGAGACCGCGAGGCGGGGACGGTATTCGAGTTGGTCGTCGAGAGAAATCAGCCCATCGAAAACGAGGTCGTTGATGGAACCACTGGATGTATCGGCGCTGAGAATGGGATTGAGAATCTCTGCATCAGCGGCGGACCCACGAATATATTTTTTGAGCCGCTCCGGATTTCCTGCCGCCTGTTTGTCGTAGGTGGGAACCCAGAAAAAGGATTGGGCGAGAAACAGTATAAGGGCCAGAGGGAAAAATATCAGAACCCGTTTGACAAGCATGGAAGAATCATAGCAAATTAAAAGAAGCCGGATCAAAGGAATTAGTATTTTCTAAGGTTAGAATCGAATACTCATTCAGGGCTCAAGATTCTAGGCCAGATAGGAAAATCGATTTTTTCAGGAAAAATAAAAAATATCTTGACTTGCCAGATAAATGTTTATATAGATCTTTGAATCAAAACGATCTGCATACTGGAGCCTGAAAATTTTAACTATAAGAATGGGGGTTTCTAGGGTGGGGAAGCCTCTTACAATAAAGTTAGTCAAAAGAGAAGTTTAACTTTTCATCCCATTTAAACGAAGAAGGAAAACAACAATGGCAACTGTTATTACTGACGAGTGTATCAACTGTGGCGTCTGCGAGCCGGAATGTCCCAACGGAGCGATCACCGAGGGAGAGGACTACTACGAAATCGATGCTGACCTCTGTACGGAATGCGTTGGATTCCATGGCGAAGAGGCCTGCCAAGAGGTTTGCCCTGTCGACTGTTGTATCCCCGACGAAGATAACCGGGAGTCGGAAGGAGACCTCCTGGAAAAAGCCAAGAAGATCCATTCCGACCAAGAGTTCCCAGCGCTTGATGACTTGACCGCGGAAACCTCGCTTTTTAGAAATCCCGGTCGAAAGAACGCTGATCTCTAATTTTTCATAGAATCTAAAAGACGGTTCGCGCACACCTTCTGGTGCGTGCGAACCGTTTTTTTTACACAAAATCAGGCCAGAGATCGGCAAAGCCCGGGAGACGACTTGACAAACCCCGGAAAATCTATAGGGTGGTCAATCGGTAGCTGGAACCTTCTGAAATAGTTGGAAATAAAATCGATGCGGGGTGGAGCAGTCCGGTAGCTCGTTGGGCTCATAACCCAAAGGTCGCAGGTTCAAATCCTGTCCCCGCTACCAA
>CAJWLY010000223.1 GCA_913043155.1 uncultured Nitrospinaceae bacterium
CCCAGAACGAAATTCGCCGGCCCACATTCTCCTTTTTCACATCTCTAAAATCTTCGGCCAGTTCCGGTTTACCTGACATTATTCCCCCTCAATCCTGTCCCACCCACAACTCCATTCTCGCCGATAAAAAAAGGGTCGCATGTTCTGTGGGTCGCCCCATTTGGGGACCGGGTAATAAATAAATCCTATCTAAACTCCTATCTCCCAGGCCTTTTGCAGGGAAATTGTACAACCCCACTTCTTCTGTTATTGACAGAATCAGGTGGCGAAATGTTCGGCAACAGACTTACCGATATCGAAGTGGTGGGTAAACCGTTCAGCCTCGTCTAGCTTCTCTGCCCAGCGGTAGGCTTCCCTCACCTCTTCGGGCATCCCCAAAGCATGGAGAACCCCTACAGATATAAAACTGGCTGTGAGGTCAGGTGACTTGGAATAAGTGATCACCAAGTCCCGCATTTCCCGCATGCCCTCGGCACTCAAGCTGCGGTACTTTCCCACGAGATTTCTGATATTTTCCTCACCGTAGGTATTGGTGTAAGTAGCACCGATGCTCGGCTCGCGATAAAGATGAAGCACGTCTTCTTTTAGGGTAGGTATAGACTCAGACACAAGGGGATACTTCCAGAATCGGAAAAAGCCGCAACAGAATCGTTCAGGCCTCGACAGCTTCCTGGTTCACAAAATAGGTTTCAAATTCTTCCAGATAGGCAAGCTGACTTAGATCCGTCATCCGGTCCAGAAAAACCTTACCATGAAGATGATCGATTTCATGCTGGAGGACCACAGCCTGGAATCCTTCCGCTTCCAGAGTGCTCTCTTTACCATTGCGATCGAAATATTCTACGGTGACCTCTTTGGAACGGGACACCAGCCCGCGCAAATCATTCAAGCTCAAGCATCCCTCCCATCCCAAGGCCTGTTCTTTACTGTAACGGGTGATCACAGGGTTGACCAGTACGGTAAGGGGAATGGTCGGGGCTTCTGGATACCTCTCATTAAATGCAGACTCCATCACAACCAACTGCAATGATATGGAGACCTGGGGGGCGGCCAGACCGACCCCATCCTGTTCGCGCATGGTAGCGATCATGTCATCAATCAAATGCTGAATCTCATTATCAGGCTCACCCAATGTCTTCAAGACTATAGGTTTCGCAACCTGCCGCAAAATGGGGTTCCCCAATCGTGCTACCTGAAGCACAGCCATCTCAACTCTCCTGAATAAATACTCCCTAAGCTTTTGATGTAAAAAATTTAATCTCTAACCGGGACATGAACCTCAAAAACAAAACAGACAAACCTCAAACTCTCTCTGATTTTTTAGCAATTTAAAAAAAACCGCTAAGCGCAACTTTTACAGGGTCACTTCACGATGTATTTTAGCATACAACTTGGATTAGATCTCAAATGGATAAAAACCGCGTAAAATAAGGCCCAAATCCATTTTTTTAATTGACATTGTTGCCGACATTTCTATAATTCCTGTAACGTATTTTCTGGTCAAGGGAATTTTTACTGAGACCAATCCCAACGGAAGCCAAGAAATAGAAGTGCAAACGGAGCTTAAGAAATTACTCTGAGATTGGTTTCAAAACACTTTTGAGGAGGGTGAGCCATTGACTAAAGACGATTTGGTAAGTGCGGTTGTTAAAAGTTGCAAAGGTGATGATCTTTCGAAACGACTGGCTGGAGATGTGCTGAGTGCAACATTCGACGCAATTAGTAAAGCTATAAAAAAAGAGAAGAGGTTCACCTATCCTGGATTTGGAACCTTCACTGTCAGAAACCGCAAAGCAAGAACGGGTCGTAACCCACAAACGGGAGCCACAATTAAAATCAAAGCCAGCAAGACAGTTGGTTTCAAACCAGCTCCCACGTTGAAAGGTTCCTTATAAGATTTTCTACTTCGTCTTTCGCAAAAAAGAAAAACCTACACCGCCCCGCACTGTGTGCGGGGCGGTTTTTTTTCGCCTAAACTTACGGGATAATCTCTATAAAATCAGTGAATTACAAGAAATTAGCAGAAAAGATACGGCCCGGCAAAGACTATGCCGGATAAACGGGATGGCCGGTTTTAGTTTCTTCGTTTTTTTAGTCCCGTTACTCAACCTTGATCTTCAAGACAAGGCTTTATTTAAAGTCAGCAGCGACCAGATAATTTTTCATCAGGATAGGTTCAAAGAGGCGCGAACATCGTCCAGCCAAAGGAAGGAAGGATAAAAGCGGGTTTATAAACTCAACCAGATGATCATTTTATTTCCCTACTATTGCACCGGGGGGATAACCAATATTTCGGAGCTAATGAATACAAAAAAATCAGCCTCGTTTCCGATGTTTCATCTCTTTTTTCTCAAACGCTCGAAATACACCTCG
>CAJWLY010000224.1 GCA_913043155.1 uncultured Nitrospinaceae bacterium
GGTGCCGAACGAGCAGTCCCTTTTTTGCCATTCCTGTTTCATCTAATTTTAGGTCTCCAACCTGGCGGTGCATCTCCTGAATCACAGACCTAGCCGTTTCCGGATAGCTCGGTGATTTTAGGTAAAGTTTTGACTTTTCTTCACTCCAATACTTGAAATCCGGCATGTAGATATCCACGATTCCATCCAACAGCCTCATGCTTTCTATGGAATCGAAGGCACTCGTGTTGTAGACGATAGGCAGGTGCAGGCCACCCTCGATAGCATAGAATAGAGCTTCCAGGATTTGCGGGACCACGTGTTCCGGTGTGACCCAATTAATGTTGTGGCATCCAATTTCCTGTAGCTTGAGCATCATTTCAGCCAGTTGCTCAGGATGAATCCTAGAACCTGCCTCCTGCTGGCTGATATCGAAGTTCTGGCAAAACACGCATCTTAAGTTAGGGTCTGCTGAATAAATAAAATAAATAATAATATCAATTAAATAGGTTGATTTATGGTGTGATTTAGTGCAAACTATTTTTTGAAACACAAGTCAAACCCTTGCATTAGAATCGAGATAAAGTGTACAAGAAAACATCACTACAGCCATCTTTTCCAAATTTTTTACTCCCTTTTGAAGGCGAGCTAAAATCAAGCAATCCATGGATCGTGATGGCGGAGCTGATCCCCTGGGATGAGCTTGAAGCACAATATGCCGAGCAATTTCATGCCTCACTGGGGGCACCGGCAAAGAGCCTGCGCCTGGCTCTGGGAGCATTGTTGGCGAAGGAACGTCTTCATTGCAGTGACAGTGAACTGGTTGAGCATTTTGAAGAGAACCCGTACCTGCAATATTTCCTGGGACTGGAAACTTTTCACAAGGATTGTCCGTTTGATGATTCGAGTCTGACGAATTTCCGCAAGTACCTGGGAGAGGAGGTGGTCAACCAGGTGAATGAAACGGTTATTGCAAAACTGGAGAGACTCCGGGCAAATCAGCAACAAGAAGACCAGCCCGAACCTCCAAACAGAGGGTCGGGGTGTCAGGATCAAAGCATGCCGGAAATGGTTTCCGAGGAAGAACCCCGAGAAGAGGAAAGCCGGAATATCGCCGAAAAAGAAATACCCTCAGAAGAAGACAGCGAGCCAACTCCGGCAGGCAAGCTGGTGGTTGATGCTACCTGTGCTCCAGCCGACATTGCTTACCCGGTCGATGTACGATTGCTTCACCGGGCCCGCTTGCAAAGTGAAGCCCTGATAGACGAACTGCACGCTCAACGTCCCTCCGGTTCCCTCAAACCCAGAACTTATCGCGAAAAACTTCAGCACAAATGGAGAGTATTCATCAAAATCCGCAAACCTTCCCGGTCAAAAATCCGGGCGATGCACAAGATTTTGCTCATGGGTTTACAGCGCAATATAAGACATATCGACAGGCTGCTGGATGAGTTGGGAGTGGGTTCGTTGAAAAACAAATCCCTTCGTCGAATGTGGATTTTGAGAGAATTTTTTTGTCAGCAGATGGAGTGGTTCGAATCCGGTCAATCTCCACCATCAAGAATCGTCAGCTTGGCTCAACCCCACATCCGGCCGATTTTTCGAGGCAAGGCCAATGCAAGCTATGAATTTGGAGCCAAAATTTCCCTCAGTGTGGAAAATGGATTCGTCATGGTGCACGCGAGCCGTTTTGAAAACTTCAACGAGTCGGGAGACCTGATCGATCAAATTCACGAATACCGCCGCCGTAAGGGGCATTGGCCGGAATCGGTTCATGCGGACCAGATCTACCGCACTCGCAAAAACCGGGAGTTCTGCAAACGACACGGTATTCGGCTCAGTGGACAACCACTGGGTCGTCCTCCCAGAGATGAAGCCCGCAATAAAGAACAACAAGCCCAGGCAAAACGAGATCTTGGGGAACGCAATATCGTGGAAGGAAAGATCGGACAAGCCAAACGGCGTTTCTCACTTGCCCGTGTCCTTACCCGACTCCCACAAACCAGTAAAACCACGGTCTCCCTGGTTTTCCTGGTCATCAATCTCGAAAAAGCCCTGGCTTTGGGCCTGGGTCCTTTTTATTTTTTGTTCTTTTTTCTCATCAGCAAGTTTAAGGACCGGAAAATCCTTTTGGGATCTCTACCAGTGGGCATATCGGCAGGGTTTCTGGGGTGGTTTTCGGGGCTTCTGCCAAAATCAACACAATCACTTGAACCGGCTCTGTCTGCATAACCTCTTTTTCAGCAGGCCCTAGATTATATCAGATTGAATAATTTATTCTAATAATTACAATAGTATATCAAGGTGTTAAGCCACATATTTAATTTAATTTTTTTATTCCCCCACCGTATCCCCCATCAACTTTCAGAATTTACAGGGTAATTTGGAA
>CAJWLY010000225.1 GCA_913043155.1 uncultured Nitrospinaceae bacterium
CCGGGGATACGGAGTGGCGGTGGGCATCACCATTCTTTCCGGGCTGGGTTTCGGCATATTGAGCATTATTCGAATCGGGGAAGGGACCTTCGGAAAAAACTAGCCCTGCTAATTCGAGGCGAAGACTGTGAGCAGACTTCGAGAAATCTTAAAAGAACGACTAGGGTGCCACCTCCTTGAATACGAAGTTCCCGAACACGCCAACACCGTCAAGTATTCCCTGGGTGGGATGACGATAACCTCGCTCGGCGTACTGATCGTCAGCGGTATCCTACTGGCCCAGTTCTACCACCCAACCCCGGAACGCGCCAACAGCAGCATACATTTTCTTATGGACCAGGTGTACCTAGGGTGGTTTCTTCGCGGAATCCATTTCTGGGCGGGAGAGATCCTCACAGTCACAGTGATCCTGCACATGGCGCGCATATTTTTCACCGCGTCCTACAAAAACCCTCGAGAAGTAAACTGGCTGATCGGAGTCGGCCTTCTGGGACTGATGATAACCCTGATGTTCACGGGGACGGTACTTAAATGGGATCAGGAAGCGTATGAGGCTCTAGATCATTTCCTGTGGGTTGCAGCCAAATTTGGCATCTTCGGAGCACCTCTTACCGAAAAATTTTCTCCGGGAGTACCACTGTTAAGCCGGGTTTATATGGCACACATTTCGCTTCTCCCCATCATCACCATCCTATTGCTCGGACTTCACCTGTTTTATGTGAAGTACCATAAGCTGTCGTCAAAACCAGGTGGAGCGGGTAACACTCAAACAATAAAATTCACTCAACACACGGCCTATCTGCGACGGGCCGGGGTCGGCGCGTTCACCCTCATTTGCCTCCTTGCACTGGTGATCGCACCACCTTTGGGCAACACACCGGTTTTCGGACTGGAAGTGACCAAACCACCCTGGCAGTTCGTATGGATTTACGCGCTGGAAAACCTGTGGATCCCCTCGCTTATAGCTGCGCCGTTTTTGATTAGCGTCGGCCTAGTAAGCATCCCTTTCGTTGACCGAAGCCCCGAAACGGACCCCAAAAAACGCCCCATAGCCATGGTCATTTTGTGGGGTTCCCTGCTTCTGTTCGCCATACTCGTCCTATGGGGAAAGTTCACCACAATGACTCATACGATGTAACGGACCGTCCCCCTTTTCCATGCCGGATTCCATCATCATCGAAATTCTAACCAAACAAGATTGTTTTCTCTGCGACGAGGTAAAAGATGTAGTAACGCGAGTGCTTCCAGATTACCCCGTAAGGCTGATCATGACCAATATTGAGTCAGACTCAAAACTATTCGATCAATTTAAGGAAAAAATCCCGGTAGTTCGCATCAACGGAGAGGAGAGCTTCATATACAAAGCCCACGAAACCACACTGCGCCGAAAACTCGACAAGATATTAGAGAAAAAATAGTGCAAGAGGAAATTATACTTCCCTCAATCACCTTAATGACAGTTAACTTCCCGAAGGTTTGGCTCACTTAAGATCGTCAACAGCTGTTTTATTTCCTCCAAGATCATAATCCCACAATGTGACGCACCAAGCCCGATAGATGGCTCAGTTCGAACTGTGCTAGCATCGAGGTTTAAAAGTTATCCTAGGTAAATTACTTCATTATTTGAAAAACCCATTCCACAGGGTATTTTTGGGGGAAAACCATGGTAGAAAAAAAATCACTGACACCGGAGGAACTTCAACAGAAAATCAAGGAACTGGCGCCCGAATGGAAGACAGGGGAAAATGAAAAAGGACTCCCTTTCATCGAACGGATAAAACACGCATCGGTTTATATGGAAGGGATCGACTTCGTACGGAAGGTGGCGGAAATAGCCGAAGCGAACAATCATCATCCTGACATTCACATCAACTACAAACGTATATCGGTCCGGTACTGGACCCATTCAGCAGGCGGCGTGACTTTGGCCGACGTGCAGATGGCACAGAAAATTAATCCGATGTTTTAACAGTAGAAAAAGTAGAACGGCCCGCTTCGCACTAACACACAAAGGCGCAGAGAAAAAAACTCAATTAACCATTCATTGTTAGTTGCTAATCACCTATCGTTTCTTCCCGCAGCATATCGTCGAGTGTCTGCCTGCGGCGGGTGAGTAAAACCCGGTCACCATCTACGACCACTTCAGGAACCAACGGCTGGGTGTTGTAGTTGGAGGCCATAGCAAATCCGTACGCACCGGCACCACCCACAACGATGAGGTCGCCTGCCTTTGGTAAGGGAAGCCGCCTAGGAACTGGTTCCTCGTCCTTTTGCGTCAGTACGTCTCCCGACTCGCAAACCGGGCCCGCCACTATAATGTCCTGCTCCGGTCCGAGGTCGTCACC
>CAJWLY010000226.1 GCA_913043155.1 uncultured Nitrospinaceae bacterium
ATCAATGCGGTTTATTCCAAGGTCTTTGAGTACGCGGCATACCGCGCCAATGATTTCCGGATGTGTCGTAACGCATCGGTCCGGCTCAAACCCGCGTAGAAGATTGGGTTTAAGGAGAACTCTATCGCCCATAACAAATAGCGGGTTTTTTCCATTAAAGACGGACAGAGTTTCACGAACAAAATCCTCTATCAGTTCTGGACGGTAGGCATCAACTTTTCGGAGCAGGATTTTCGATTTCATAAGCGGTTACCACAGTGAACAGGCATTATACCTTTTTGTGTGAAGCAAGTTGAAGCTGTAAAAAAAACCCTCTTCTCCAAACCTTGGGTCGAGGCCTTCGATGGGATAGAGGGGTGGATGGAATTATTTATTTTTACCCGCGTTAATCTGTGTCAATTCGTGGCCGAAGTATTTGCTTTCGGGTACAGTGCCTGATAGATGCCGTAGTTTCGGAGGACTTTTTTGACATATTTGCGGGTTTCGGGATAGGGAATTGATTCGATGAACACGTCGGGATCGTCGATGTGGTGGAACCGTTTCAGCCATTTCTTGAGTGCATTAGGGCCGGCATTATACGAAATCAGGATATATATCATGTTCTCGTCGAATTTGCGGCTCAACTGGCTGATGTACCTGACGCCAAGTTGGATGTTCGCTTCCGGATCAAACAAAAAGTCGGTGCTGAAAGGTTTGTTCTTTTTTGTTTTGGAGTAAAGCGCCCGTCCGGTTGTGGGCATGATCTGCATGAGCCCGATCGCCCCAGCCGGAGACTGCACCTGAGCATCGAACAGGCTCTCCTGCCGGATGAGTCCTTTGACGAAATAGGGGTCGACGTTTTGGTTATTTGAGTTAGCGGAAATAGTCTCGGCGTAGGCCAGGGGATAGAAGTGTTTCCAGAATTCGCCGTTGAGTTCTTTTTCGTGGATCTTGGTTTTGAAGTCCTTGTACAGTTGCATGATGCGCATTGTTTCAGGGTAGGCGTGGGCGTTGTTATAAAGTGCGGCCAGCCACATCACCCCAGAAAGGGTCTTGGGTACGGATTTCTCGACTTGCCGAATTTCGAATCGAGCATCCTCATAGAACCCAGTGGCCGATAATTCCACGGCGCGTATATGATGAAACCGTGCTGACGCCGAGAGGTTTTGTTTTTTTGTTAAGACACTTCCGCTCGATTTTTTGTTGCCGATATTCTCGGTTCCGGCGGATTTGTCCCTTTTCCATTTTTCTTTGGCGCGGATGCCGTAGTAGGTGTAAGGGAATCGGTTGCTTGAGTCTTTGTAGAGTTGCTGTGCTAGGTTGACGCGCCCCAAGTTTTCCGCAGATTTTGCGGCCCAGAACATACTGCTCTCGATGAAAAGTCCGCCCGGATACCTTCGCGCGTTTTCCATGAAATGTTCGAATGCTTTTTGGAAATCCCCCGTTCTGTAATAGAGCCATCCCAGTTGCCATGAGGCCCGTTCGGCATATTCGTTATCTCCAAACCGTTCGATAAGGGTTTTGTAATGTTTGACGGCTTGGGGATAATGTCTTTTCTCCTCATGCATTTTGCCGATAAAGAAACGTGCCTGCTGCGCCCAGCGCGTTCTTGGTGCTGTTTCTATGGATTTCTCGAAATATTTGAGTCCATCCTGATAACGGCCCGTGTTCCATAGGTTGCGTCCAATTCTGAACAGCCCCTCCTGAGTCCGCGCATGCTGTGGGTAGAGTTTAATAAATTTTCTAAGCGCTGCGTTGGCGAGGTTCCGCTTCCTGAGTCCTTTCTGCGCGTTTGCAAGATAGAAATACATTTGTCCGGGAAGCGGGGATTGTTTCGCTTCCAATTTGGTGATTTCTTGTACTACCTGCTTGTGGCGAACCTCCTTCAATAGCTTGCCTAGTCGTCGCACGTTTTCGTCTGTTGTGAAGGGTGTTATGGCAATATCGGGAACTTTACGGAGGATTCCCATTTCCTGTTCTGCCTGTTCTGTCAGTTCATGGGTTGGATAGCCGATGTAGAGTTCCCGGTACTGGGTGAATGCTTCGGTATTTTTGCCAGACTGTTGGAGCAGTCGCCCTCGCTGGTAAATGAATTCAGGTAGGTGAAGGCGGAAGCGGGATGATGGAGGGTAACCCGACAGGTGTTTGGTGGCTTCGGACAATACCTTGAGAGCATCTTCATTTTCCCCTTTACTTTCCAGAGCCTCGGCGCGGACAAGCTGGGCTTGAGCGTAAAGTAGGGTCTGCGGAAATTTCTCCAGTAGGGTCAGGATTTGTTCCAGCGCTTCGGTGTTTTTTCCAGACTGCTGATACGTGTGAGCCAGATGGTACCGGATGTAGTCTTCTAT
>CAJWLY010000227.1 GCA_913043155.1 uncultured Nitrospinaceae bacterium
TCGATGCGCGCCAAGCTGCTTCCGGCATTGGCGTAGACAAACGAACCAGGAAGAATTCCAAACATGGTGCCGAAAAAGTAAACCGGAAGCCTTACCCGGGTGAGTCCGGAAACGAGGTTTACAAGAAAAAAAGGGAATAACGGTACAAGACGTAAGAAGAGAATATAATTGATGGCGTTCCTAGACAGCCCTTCATTGATGGGCTTCAGCTTATCGCTGAATTTTTTCTCCACCCAGTCGCGCAAAATGAACCGGGCTACCAAGAAAGCCGCTGTCGCACCCAGAGTCGCTCCCACGTTAACGATGAGCATCCCGGTCACCGATCCGAAAACAGCGCCTCCTGCAAGGGTTAGTATTGTCGCTCCAGGCAACGACAGAGCAACCACTACAAAATAAACTCCAATGAACCCAAAAATCATCGCTGAAGCGTGCTCGTTGTAAAAGGCATCCATCCGGTCACGGTTAGCCTTGATACTGTCCAGGGAAAGGTACTGCTCTAAATCGAAAATATAAAATAGGACAATACCTAGTCCGACCAACGCCAGGAGCATCCATTTTTTCTTCATCGTTACTTCTTCCTGTACACCTCGGTTTGTGGGTGAAACGTATACCACGCAAACCAGAATCCAACCACCGAAGGCAACTCCTTTCCTTCCTCATTACGGATGGATGCAGTCGCCGACGATTTGTCGTAATGAACGGTAATCGGCGTCCCTTTTACAACGTCCCTCACCAATCCTCCAGTCTTTTCCAGTTCCGAAAAGGGATAGGCCTTGACCGCGTTCCCGAGCTTGATACCTACGATCTTTTCCTTGGGATGAAACTTCGTACTGACATTGTTAACACTAAACATCAAGCGTCGACTCTTCTCATACCCAACATAGGGGTCACGATTATAATTGCGACTGTATCCGGTTTGGTCGGACAAGACCTGAGTGCCCGGATGTTTTCTCTTCCACTCCTTCCAGGTCGTCTGCGTCGAAGCGAGTAGCTTCAACCGTGTTCCAGTGAGGGGTCCGGTCACCGATTCCGACTCGATTTGCGACCACAAGCTCTCAGTCTGGTGGTCGTACAACAGCATATCGTTCTGGTAAAGAAGCCCGGACACACCGAAGGTCAATTTCCTATGCTCTACGCAGGCATGGTGCGAGGCATCAATGTCTTGTCGGTGGTCATGCAGTGTTTTGCCATCACACCCCGTTATCATAGCATCAAATACCATCCCCGTGCCGCACAGCGGACAAAAGGTAACTACGATAGAGTGTCCAGCCATGTGGTCGTTCACGATTTCGTGCCAGTTGAGAATCTTGATCGGATAAGCCCTGGCCTCTCCCTTGAGAGCAAAACCAATGACCCGGTCGCGGTCTTTGAGCAATCCGGTGTCGGCCTCTGCAGCGGAGACGAATTGAGGTTGCATAACGGCCGGGATACCATCCTTACCCGGCCCACCGTCGTAGATGTCGCTCAGGGGTATACTGTGGCTGGAGTAATCGAATCCCGAGAGCACCACCGCTGCAAGCCCCCACGCAATCTTTTTTATGAATGGATCTTTGAAGTTCATTGAAAACACCTTATTTACCCCCAGTCAATTGAAGAAATATACACGACAAGTCGGGCAGACGGGGGAAACCTTACACTTAAGACGAAGCTCGGCTGGAAAGGAGCGTTGTCGTCAACGCCGCATTTGACGGGGAAATTATTATAATTCTCAGGGAAACAAAAACGCCAGAAGGCAAATGGTTGATTCAGGCGGGCTGTTGCGACAGAATCTTCCGGACGTGCGCGAGGCGGTCGAAGTCTTCGAGCTTGATGAAAAGCTTTTCAGCCTTCTTGAAGTGGGTAAGCGCCTTTTCAATTTCCGAAAGCTTCTCGAGGTACAAATGGCCCAGCATGTAGTGCCCATCGACGAAATCTGGCTTGATGCGCACCACGTTTAGGAACGCGTCGCGGGCGTTCTCGTACTCCCCGCAGTCAATCAGGGTTAGCCCAAGAAAAAACTGAATCTGAACGGAGTCGGGTTTAAGCTCAACCCCCTTGTACAAGGCACCCACCGCTTCTTCTAGACTGCGCATCGCCCGATGCGCTACACCCAAATAGTAATATACGTTGGGCTCACGAGGTCCAACTTTCACAGCATCGTTCAATATTTTAACTGCTTCTTGATGCTCACCCTTACGGATATAGGCCGCCGCCAGCGCAACGTACCCATGAATAAAATTGGCTTTCAACCGGACGGATTGCTTGAACGCGCCCACGGCGTGATCCAGAACCTTCACACCCAAATCTT
>CAJWLY010000228.1 GCA_913043155.1 uncultured Nitrospinaceae bacterium
TTGGCGTCGTAGGGAGCCAACTCAGGAAAAGCGTGACCCGCCCACTGCTTTTTCAATTCTATGAACCGATCTAGGACGGGAGCAAAGTCATCGAACCGGTTTTCCTTACGCGCTTTGGCCCATACATGGTGTCCGCGCGAACTCAATTCGGCAATGTCCTGAACCAATTCTTTCGGGATCTTGGTTTCCAGTTCGTACTCACGTCTGGCTTCGCGGATATTGCACCATTCGACCTCAGAAAAATCAATAGCACTAGCCCGGTTCAGCCCATTGAGAAGGTCGCCGAGGGCTGGATGAGTGGATTTTTCATGCAGAACCCCGGCGAGCGCGGACATTTGTTTGGCGCGTGCTTCCGCTCCGCCCTCAGGCATGATGACTTCCTCATCCCAATGCATGATGCTCATCACTCCGCCCAATCGGCTCCGCTCTTCCAGCCTGTGAACCAACTGTTGGTAGACATTCTTGTGATCTCGATCCATGGTAAGAATTTAGCCGAGGACAAACACAGATACGAAGACGGGATCCGAAGACAGGAAGCGTACCCCAGAAATTACGATTATATTTATTGCCCCAGAAAACAGCAAGGGAAACAACTCATTGAAGGTGACGAAAAATTAGATAGGTAAATCTATGTGGGGGGAGGTTGCTCAGTGTTCTCTATAATCCCTGTGGTATATTAGAGTCAGGTTTTTATTTTCTGATGAGTTCTCATGGAATCCAAAGAATCGATTCAAGCGCGACTCAATGTCCTCAGCAAAGCCCTTATCAGTGAGGAAAACTCTGTCCAGTACTACGAGGGACTGTTGGGAAAAACGCCCGAGAATACCGAGGGAGACCTTGGTACTCGGCGAATGTACGAAGACCTGCGTGACGAGGAAAAAAAGCATGTCGCGACGATCCGGTCCCTCATAGGGTACTGGAAAGTTCTATTGAGGCAACTTGAAGGCTCCTGATCCATCCCCCCCTCCCCAACTACAGGCATACCTTTCAAACATGGCCAGCAGCGATATTGGGTTAATCTTTTCCACCTGCTCGCCTACTCGATACTTACTCTATTCTTCCCTTTCACCTGTTTTCCTTGACAAAATAAGGCTATAAAGTTAAATTGAAAACTATTCTCATTATTATTCAATAGTTTGTAAGGAAATGTTTGACCACAAGCTATTGTCCAAATTCGAGACCATTTCAATGAAGCAAACCATTCATACCACCGCGGCGCTGTTAGTCCTTTCATTAGTATTTTGCATTTCTTCCGTTTCATTCGCGGCGACAGAAGCTCAGGAGGGAAAGATTAAAAAAATAGTGATGATGATGGACATCGTCGCCAAGGAGTTCGCGATAGGAGTCGCCCCGGAAGGAAATAAAATCATCGTCCAAGCAGAATATGAAGAAAGTAAGGTATTTCTCGCCCAGGCGTTCGAGCGATATTCCAGTCTAGCCCCTGCCCTAGGCAATGCATCCGCTACCAATTCAATCGAACAGAAATTCAGCGCATTGACTGAAGACGTCAACTCCAAGGTCGAGCCAGCACGAATACGCGCCGCGGTGAGCGATATTAACTCCCAATTGTTGGAGATCACAGGAACGAAGATACACAGCAGTCCGACCACACCGGTATCACTGGATAACGGGAAGCGCATTTACCTAACCAACTGCCAAGTGTGCCACGGTGAAGCGGGCAAGGGAGACGGCCCGCTCGCAGGTCAGCTCAATCCGGCTCCGTCAGTTCTATCCAACCCTGAAATCACAGGTGATGAAAGCACCACAGCCTATGACAATTTCCAGGTGATCAGCGTGGGTATCGCCAATACCCCCATGCCGGCCTGGGCCGACATTTTAACGGAACCGGAAATGTGGGATGTCACATACTACATCCGCTCCTTTTCCAACGAAAGCGTCAAACTGCCGCTAGTAAGCGCTGGGTTGACCTCCGCCGACAGCATGGGCGAGCCCGCAAAGCGGACCGAAAAAACGATCGCCGAAGTGCGCCTCCTAATCGACCAAAGCCTTCGGACGTTCAAGGACAACCGCATCGAAGAAGCGGCTGAGCAGGCGTTTGACGCGTACCTCGCCTACGAAAATATAGAGTCCGGTCTCATCAGCAAGCACAGGGAACTGGGGCAACGTCTTGAATCTGCTTTCAGCAGATACCGGGCGGAAATCAAGCGTGGAGCCAACCTTAGACACGTTGAAAAAATTCACACTGCCCTGCATTCCGATCTCGACCGTGCCCTGGAAACGCTGACCCAGGAGGTGGGCTTTGTCGGATTATTCATTC
>CAJWLY010000229.1 GCA_913043155.1 uncultured Nitrospinaceae bacterium
TTCTTCCTGGTTCGTTTGTCTACGCCAATGCCGGAAGCAGCTTGGCGCGCATCGAATCCCTGTCCGACGTAGCCTCCCCCGGCGTTTTAAGTGCTCTGGGTTTACTCGGAGTCTTTGCGCTGATTCCTACCATTTATCATTGGCACAAAAATAAAAAGAACCTGTCGGTTTCTATGGAACTTTGATTTGCGGAGTCTCACCCGCAGCAGGGTGATTCTGGTTCTGCGGGTTTCTCTGTGGTTGGATTGGTGATAATGAACTGCCCAGCGTAGGAGTGGGAGGACAGCAGTTGCGCGGTGTCCTCATTGATTTCGACGGCGATGCCCATCGGGTAAACCGTTTCCTGGAAAGTTACCGATTCAAAGGGTCCCGCGTAGGTAGCCAGCAGGGAGGAACAACACGATTTGCTTCCACTGGAAACGTGTTTGCATCCTTCGATTGTGTAGGAATAGAACTTGATCCCTTCGACTTCTTTCCATAGATAATCCTTCTGCACCCGCAGGCCCTTGAACCTATTTTTCTCGGCGTAGCCGAGAAATTTGTTCAAGGTCAGTGCCCCAGAGACACATTCTCCCCAAAGCTCCTTGTTGTTTTGCATTGCCTCAGGGACTTCCTTGTTCGAGATGATGTCAGAGATCATGAAACGTCCACCGGGTTTCAGGATTCGATGGATTTCCCTGAACACCTCGTCTTTGTCCGTGGACAGGTTGATGACGCAGTTGGAGGTGACCAGGTCCACCGATGAGTCGTCGACGGGAATGGATTCGAGGTAACCCTGCCTGAACTCGATGTTGTTGTATCCCAGGTTTTCTGCGACCAGGGTGGCGTTTTTTCTGGCTACGCCCAGCATCTCTTCGGTCATGTCGATGCCGTAGACACGTCCTGTTTTCCCCACATGCCTGGCGGCGATGAAACAATCGATGCCGCCCCCGGATCCCAGATCGACCATCACCTCTCCTTCGCAAAGGTTGGCCCGACCTACGGGACTGCCGCAACCGTAAGAGATTTCCAAAACCTCTTTAGGGATATGCGACAGGTCTTTTGAATCGTATTGGGTGGGGCAGCACAGGCTTTCCTGAGCCGATACGGCCGCCTTGGAATAGAAATTGCGGACATCGCCTCTGGATACGTCTTCGTCTTCCTCGTTGCCGCAACAGGACCTTGGTTCGTCCATAGGTTGGACCCTTCTAAAATATATGCTCGATGGGGATGCCCTTTTGAAATTTAGTTTGACCCGGCCAGCTTTTCCTTGAATCGGACCTCATAAAACTGCTTGAAGAACGACTTGGCCAGTCGGAACGGATTGAACGTGATGTCCACCGGATAATTTGCGAGTTTGAAGTCGGAAACCTGTAACGATTCTATATTGGTTTCGCCGATCAATTTGATTTGTTCTATATCATATTGGCCGAACTGTTTGATTCGTGCTGCCTCAAGTGCATAAACCTGGTTGAGAGGGACGCGAACGATATCGGATAACACCCGGTCAAGTGCCGTCATATCCTGTCCGGCAGCGAGAAGGCCAAGCGGATAGGGACTGCCATTGATCGGGCCGTTCTCCTGCATGGCGATAATTCCATCCATGATCGTTAGACACGGAGCGACGTGCCGTGCGATATCGATCAGCATCTTGCCGAAAGTCAGTTTATTGTTTTTCACTAGGCAATGCAGAACTGGTTTGCGCTTGCCGATGATCAACCCGAACAGGTTTTTGATAGACAGCGTCAGCGTCATCTGGCAATGCGACTTGAACTTGGGCAGGTTGATGATACGGTCATATTCGCGGATGCTTCCGGCGATTTTAAGATGCGCTATGTTTTCTTCTATATCGAGCGGGACCGGGTCGGTTAACGGCACGAGGCGCACGCCGTAGCGTTTTCTCAAGTCCCCATACCCTGCCTTTTCGGCGACGGCAGGAAGGCTTCCGAGGGCCGGGCTGTCGCTGATATCAATGCGGTTTATTCCAAGGTCTTTGAGTACGCGGCATACCGCGCCAATGATTGCCGGATGTGTCGTAACGCATCGGTCCGGCCCAAACCCGCGTAGGAGATTGGGTTTGAGAAGAACTCTATCCCCCATAACAAACAGCGGGTTTTTTCCATTAAAGACGGAAAAGGCTTCACGGACAAAATTCTCTATCAGTTCCGGACGGTAGGCATCGGCTTTTCGGAGTAGGATTTTCGATTTCATAAGCGGTTACCACAGTGAATGAGTATTGTACCTGTTTGTGTGAAGCAAGTTAAAGTTGTGAAA
>CAJWLY010000230.1 GCA_913043155.1 uncultured Nitrospinaceae bacterium
AGATCGCTCGCGACCGTTTTTTCGATTTAATATCGGACACAGAGATACTGAAAAAATCAGCAACCGTTTTAAGAATTATGGGAACGGTAAAGTTCTTATTTTTATCAAGAGTAAATTCTTTTAGAACTTCTTCCACAAGAGGAAGACTGATTTCCTGTCGTGTAAACGAAGCATATGCCACAATCCTTAAGAGCAGGCCTTCTAGCTCCCGGATATTTGATTGAACATGTTTGGCAATAAAGATAGCTATCTCTTGACTTATTGTTGTATTTAGTCCCTCTGCTTTTTTATAGAGAATAGCAACCTTGGTTTCCAAGTCGGGGATATTTATGTCGGTGATAAGACCGGCTTGAAGACGGGATAGTAGCCGTTCCTCTAAGTTACGAATATCCTTAGGATATCTATCGCTTGACAGGATCAATTGTTTTTTGGACTCGTAAAGAGCTTTGAATGTATAAAAGAATTCTTCCTGCGTACGATCCTTACCCGCTAAAAATTGAATATCATCTACAAATAGGACATCTAAAGGTCGGTAGCGACTACGAAATGCCGGCATGTCGTCCCGCCTCAGTGATTCGATCAAATCCACAGTAAAACTTTCAGCTGAAATATAACGGACTCTCTTATTAGGACTATAATTTAGAATATGGTTTCCCATGGCGTGCATTAAATGTGTTTTCCCTAAACCAACCCCGCCATAAATAAACAGGGGATTGTAAAACCCCCCTGGAGTACGGGCTACAGCTTCGGCTGCCGCGTGTGCAAACTGGTTACTGGCACCTACAACAAAGTTTGAAAAACGATAGTTGTGGTCGATTGCGTTGGTTGACGAATGGTGGATACCCGCTCCAGTAGCTGCTTTCAAGGATTTTCTTAGCCCATCTACTGCTGTATCTAGGGGGTATTCTTTAGTAGGAGGGGAGTCCGAACCCACTAGAAAATTTAGCTTAATAGGTCGGCCGGTCAAACTATTTAGGCTCGACTCAATGAGTTCGGAATAGTTTTCCTGAAGACATTTTTTATAAAAATGATTGGGTACCTCAATAGTTAGACAATCCTCAGTCAACTCATGAGGTTGTGTTGGTGAAAACCACGTGGAGTAACTTTCCGGCGGGACCTGTCCTTCAATTAATTCAAGACACTGTTTCCACAGGACCCTCTTTGGCGCCATCGATTCTCCCCAATCGATTTGATTGTTGCAAAGAAGTTAAATTTTTGGCAGGAATGAGCGGCGATAATACGCAACGAATCTTCTAATAGCAATTAAAAAATACTCAAAAAATTTCCTTTTCGAATTAACTTCTTGCTTCATATAAAGTTTGGCCATAAAAAAAATTCCCCCCTGAGGGATTCTTGTACCGTATTAACCCACCCACCCAAACTACAGCAAACCGACCCCCACTTTTTCCCACTTCGCCTGTTTTTATTTACACCAGACAATGCGATACTACCGGATGTTTTTCTACCCGATACAGGAGGCATTCTTGAATGCGTATCGTTGTTTGTGTGAAGCAGGTTATTGATACTGCCGCGCGGATAGATCTCAAGGAAGGTGAAGTTCAAACGACCGGGCTGGCCCGGGTACTCAATCCTTATGACGAGTATGCGGTTGAGGAAGCAATAAGAATTCGGGAAAGGAAGCCCGATACCGAAATCACTTTGGTGAGTCTGGGGCCGGAAGGTTTTCGCGATGCGCTCAGGGCAGGTTTGGCCATGGGTGCGGACAAGGCGGTTCATCTGCTCGATTCTGATTTTGACGGACTCAACTCCTTGGGGGTTTCCCGGGCGCTTGCGCAGGCAGTAATCTCCTTTGGCTATGACCTCATTCTCTGCGGACGGCAGGCGGTCGATGACGATATGGCCCAGGTTGGGCCAGCCCTGGCTGTAGCGCTTGGTATCCCGTGCGTGACCGTTGTAACCCATCTCAATTTTTCGGACGACTGGCAACAGGCCGTGATCACCCGTCAGGTCGAAGGTGGATCCGAGATACTGGAATCTCCTCTCCCGGTTCTTCTGACTTGCCAGAAGGGGCTGAACCAACCACGGCTTCCATCGTTAAAAGGCATTATGGCCGCCAAGAAAAAGGAAATAAAAATCCTCGATGCGGCAGCTATCGGATTTGATCCCGTGTCTGTAGGTGAAAAGAACAGCCAGGTTGCTCAATCCCGCCTCGAACTTCCCCCGTCGCGCGGCAAGG
>CAJWLY010000231.1 GCA_913043155.1 uncultured Nitrospinaceae bacterium
GAAATCGAACGCGAGGTGGTTAAGAAAGTTTCCGCCCGGGCGCGGGATTCGGTTATCGACTGCGGAGGGGGGGTAGTCCTCGACATGCGCAATATGGCCGACCTCAAGCGTCATGGCAGGATTGTCCTTTTGACCGCTGAAACGGATAAGATTTTGCAGCGGATCGGACATGATACAAACCGTCCGCCTCTGAAAGAAGGCTTAAGCTTCGAGGAAGAGCAACGCCAGATTCTGGCCGACCGCGAACCGAAATACCGTGCTGCCGCCGATTGCATCTTCGATACGACGGATACCACGCCTCAGGAAACAGCGAAGACGATTTTGGGGCATTTTAAAAAAGAAGGTTGGCTCTGATCATGACGAGTTCTTTTCCAAGCTGAATCGGTAAATATGGGCGGGCATTCCAGTAAACTTCCTGGCCGAAAACAAATTTTAGAGCATTTCGACGAACGCGATCCGGTCATGGCTGGAATCATTCGGCAAACCGGTCCATTCAAGCTCAAGCGCAACCAGAACTATTTCGTGGTGTTATGTAAGGCCATCCTTGCCCAGCAGATATCCACCGCTGCGGCCCAGGCAATCACGGTCCGTTTTCACGCGCTTTTCGACAACCATTCTCCAACTCCCGAACGGGTGCTGAAATTATCCGACCAGATTCTCCGGGGAGTCGGGCTTTCCCGGCAGAAAACGGCGTACCTTAAAGATTTGAGCCGTCATTTTCAGGGGCGGACCATTCGGCCGCACCGACTACATTACTTGGACAATGAGGAGATCGTTGAGCAGTTGACGGCAGTGCACGGCATCGGGCGCTGGACCGCCGAAATGTTTCTTATTTTTTCGCTCAATCGACTCGATGTGTTACCGATTGGTGACCTCGGGTTGCAACTGGCACTTAAAAAAATCTACGGGATGCGAAAATTACCGACAGCCAGGCGTATGTATGCCTTGGGGAAAAAATGGCATCCGATGGAGACCGTTGCCACTTGGTATGCGTGGCGTACGCAGGATGAAGAAATCATCGCCTACTGATGGTTGCTTGATAAGGAGAGCGTTATGAACTTTGTCAGTGAAGAAATCGAGGGCTACGCTTTTGATCATACCCAGTCCGAGTGCGACCTGCTTTGGCGCCTGGAGATGGAGACGTATGACCGGTTGGAAATTCCGCACATGCTCACCGGGCGCATCGAGGGACGCCTTCTAAAAATGCTGGCCCAACTTGTGGAAGCGCGGCGCATCGTTGAGGTCGGTACCTTTGGCGGATACAGCGCGCTTTCCATGGCCGAGGCCCTGCCGGAAGACGGATATCTCATCACCTGTGAGATGGACCCTGTTGCGATTCGTTTTGCCAGACGGTTTTTCGAGGAAAGTCCGCATGGGAAGAAGATTGTTCTGAAAGAAGGGCCTGCGCTTGATACCCTGAAAACCCTGTCCGGTTCCTTCGATATGGCCTTCATCGATGCCGACAAGGAAAATTATCTAAATTATTATGAAACCCTGTTGCCTCTCATGCGTCCCGGTGGCCTGATTGTGGTAGACAACGTTTTGT
Organism: uncultured Nitrospinaceae bacterium; assembly: GCA_913043155.1. Classification (GTDB taxonomy): domain Bacteria; phylum Nitrospinota; class Nitrospinia; order Nitrospinales; family VA-1; genus CAJWLY01. Next base: position 1,547 of record CAJWLY010000231.1, read on the forward strand.
GGGGCGGGCGTGTGCTGGACCCCCAAGACGTCTCCGATCACGCCATCCACCGGTTCAATGAAAAGATCAAGGACGATTACCGTGTGGAAAAAGTGATGTTGACCCTACGCGACGGCGTCTCCCTCCTCCGCAAGCGGTGAGGGGTCCTTGGGGGCTTGGAAAGTAGTTGAAGGGGAACGAACCAGTGTGTTAGTTTAACGCACAATCAGAAAATCGTCTTACGGCAAATGACCGTCTTTCTCCATCATATTGACTCTTTTTACGGAATCTGATATGGCAGAGACACTGGGAAGTCTGATCGACAAGCTCTCCATCAAAAACCTGCGCCATTGGCACCTGGATGAAGCTATTCAGGGAAAGGAAGCTTCTGATCCACAAACTGAGGAGCTCAAAGCCAAACTAGACCTTGTCGACCGCCAACGTCAGGACCTTCTAAGCGAGATCGACGCCTTTTTGGCCGCCGCTCTGGCTGGCGAAGTAAAGGTTCGCGACGAGAAAGTAAAGCTCTACAAGAATCTCAATGTTGCTTCTTCCGAGAGCCTGGCCAAATTGGGAGATGCCGTGAGTGGACTGGCTATGCGCAATATCCAACTCTGGCATTTGGAGGATGAAGTGCGGCGGACAGACCTGCCGGATGCTGAGATCGTCCG
>CAJWLY010000232.1 GCA_913043155.1 uncultured Nitrospinaceae bacterium
CCCGGACCTCTATTCCTGGTACGACCCGGCCCACGCAGATGCCGCGTCCTTTTTGGGTTTCTTTGAATGTATCCTCCAAAACCTCCCGACGTTCTATAGAGGCGACGGGAAGCGACTCGGTTGCCCCATAGGGGGTGTAGATTTTCGCTCCCGGTTCGAGAATACTGTCAAAACGTTCGAGGAGCGATCCGGGAATCGGAGCGCCTGCCATGAGAATTCGTTTCATTGAAGGCATGCACCGGTCATGCTTCAGGCAATAGCGGCTTACCGTATCCCACAGCGCAGGCGAGCCAAAACCGCTGGTGACCTTGTGATCGGAAATTGTCCGTAACAGTTTTTCCGGATCGACCTGAACCGGACGCGTGAAGTCCATTTCTGGGAGGATTGAGGTCATTCCCATTCCCACGCCAAACAGAGCGAACAGGGGAAAGGTGGGTAGGTCGATTTCTCCTGGCTGGATTGCGTAGCACGAACGCAACGCATTGAGTTGATGCGAGAACATCCCGTGCGTGTACAGCACGCCCTTGGGCGGTCCGGTACTACCGCTGGTGAACAGGATAGCTGCTGGGTCGGTCGAATGGGTGTCGGCACAGGCTGCCTTGGGATCGCCCGTCTGGCGAATACGGTCAAGCGTCGTTCCTCCCCAGAACCAGCGGGGGCCGAGAGTGATCTTGTACTTGATGCTGCGGAAGGGTTTGCGAAATATGGTGGATACCGCATGTGCGACTGGAACGGCGACGATTCCCTGCGGTGCGACCTCCTCGATGCATTTCAGGATATTTTTTCGTCCCAGTCCAGGGTCGATGAAAACGGAAACCGTTCCGCTTTTAAACAGCGCGAATGATAGAGCGATGAACTCGATACCGAAAGGAACCAGGAGAAGGACCCGGTCTCCCTTGCCAAGGCCGTATCGGCGAAGCCCCGAAGCTAGGCGAGAACTTTCTTCGTCCAATTTACGAAAGGAAATAGAGGTGGCGTGGTGGGGAACCGAGATCGCCGTGCGGTTCGGGGCTTCCTTTGCCGCCCGCTCAAGCGAAGAGGCGATATTGCAGTGTGTCCCTTCCATGTCTTTTTACGGCAGGTCGAGACTCATCCTGACCAAGGGAACCGAAACCTTCTTCTTTTGAATATAGGATTCGTGATTGATTTTTGCGACGGTGTGCTTGATCGATAGGAAGTCGCGCGGGATGCGTGCGAGGAGATAATCGACAATATTTTCCGGGATGACCAGTTCGAGGTCCTTGGCCAGTTTGAGGATGATTTTTGCGGTGGTATCGTCGTCGATGGGTTTCAATTGGGCGATCATGCCCCATTGGAACCGTGAGGTTAGATAACTTTCGGTTGCACCGAGCTGGGCTGGACTCAAGTTTCCAGCGAAGACGATTCTTTTTCCGTTTTCAATCACCGTGTTGTAGACGAGGTAAAGTTTCTCCTGGGATGCGCGCTGCCCAGAAATATGATCCACGGCATCAAGCAGGAATAAATCAACATCGGAAAGGGTGGATACGAACTGGCCCGCGGAACCGTTAGCGTTTTCATCTGTTTTACGGACAAAATCTAATCCATGAACATACATGGCTTTTTTACCCTGTGCGGCGGTTTCGTTACCGATGGAGATCAGAAGGTGGGTCTTGCCTAGATTTTTTCCACCGAAAAGATAGAGAGTGTTGCAGGGAGAGGGTTTGTCCGCACAGATTTCCCGGGCGGCCTGGAACGCAACATCCGACCCCTTTGAAACCACGAAATTAGAAAACGAGTATTCGGGCCGAGCAGGGAATTCCAGGATATGCTGGCGTGCCTGATTTTTCTGCTCAGGCATGGTTTGTCCCGTCCTCTGGCAAAATGTCTACAGACGTGTTCATTGGGGGCCTATCACAATTTTAATCGTGGTTGATCCCCAACCCGAACGAATGACCACCATCGATACCCAGCCTTCCTTTTTATAGTTGAGGATTGTTCCGTCATGTTCCATCGCATTAATGAGCTTCCATCCCAGGTTGGTCATTTCATCTTGGTAGAACGACATGATCTCTTCCATATCGCCCATGCCGGAGAAAAACAAGCGCCCAACTTTTATGGTTCCACTCCCTGATTCGTAAACGAATGACTTGGCATGATCTCGGTCGAAACCTTTGGGAATCGGGAGGTCGGTAAAAGGGTAGGCCAGGTTCACCGGATCCGGTAG
>CAJWLY010000233.1 GCA_913043155.1 uncultured Nitrospinaceae bacterium
ATCCCTCTTCTTTTTCCCTAAGGCAAATGTATAGATCAACCAGTTCATCACGTAGGGCATCATCGAGTTGCATGTAGGAATCCTTGAGTAGTGAAACCAAGTCGTACTGGCATGGACCCTGCCTAGCATCCTGAAAATCGAGAAGGACCAACCGGCCGCCGTCAACCATGAGGTTGCGGGAGTGGTAATCTCTGTGCGTAAAGCAAAGCTCCTCTGCTGCTAGCGCCTCGCAAAGAGGGAGGAACGCCGCACGCACCTCACGCCTCACAGATTCTTCAAGCGGCGATCCACGCAACGCCCCCACATAGTGCTCCAGCATGAAATCAAATTCCCACATCAGCTTTTCCACATCGAACCGCAGGTAATAGGCGGGGCACTCCGGACTCAGCGCACGAGTGGCACGGGCCTGCATTTGGACCAGAAGCTCTACCGCTCGTCGGTAAAACTGGGCTCGCTCCTCCGGGCGTTCGCGAAGATAGTCTTCCAATGTATGCGTCCCGCAATCCTCAAGAAGCAACAGGCCGTTTTTGACGTCGTAATGATAGAGGTCCGGCACAGGAAGATCGAGTCCCTGCAGGAATTTGAGGATACGCGTGAAATCCGTTTCCGGGTCGGAAACCGCCTCCTGAAGTTGCATGACGATGATCGATCCACGAACCTCAGGCTTCGCCCCCTTCTGGAAGGTAGAGCGGAAATAGGTTCGGTTGGAAGCATCCCCCTGAAGTGTCTGGCATTCCACCTCGCCCACCGGACAGCAGAGCACCCTTTCTAGAGCCGCTGACAGATAGGACGGACCGAACCGGGCTTCTGGAAAATTATTTTCGGAAGCAACCGACACCCTCATGACCTCTTTCTACCGTTAAAAAAAAATCCATATTGATTTTTTGACCATCTTAAGTAAACTTTTGCGCCTAATGAATATTATCTGGAGAATATAATGCCGAAACCAAGTCATCACATTTTTGTTTGTACCAACCAGAGACCGCCAGGGCATCCCAGGGGATCCTGCGGCGAACTCAACGCCATGAACGTCATGGAGCGAATGGGCATGGCCATTGAAACCAAAGGACTTTTTGGTCAAGTCCTACTCACTAACGCGTCCTGCATGGGGCCGTGTTCGGTGGGTCCTGTCGTCGTCGTTTATCCTGACGGCGTCTGGTACAACAAAGTAACACCTGAAGACATTGACGAAATCCTGGACCAGCACATCGGTCAGGGCAAGAAAGTTGAGCGCCTGGAAATGCCGGAAGAGCTCTGGGGATAATTTCGCACCCCAAAGAATATGGAGGTCAAAAGGCAGCTATTTCATTAAAGTCGCCTTTTGGCCTCCTCCCGTTTCCGGGTCGGACAAATTCATTTTCCAGCCTCATGGCCTTCCACCTGGCTTAAAATCCGAGACCAAAGCTCCTTCTTCCCCCGGCCACTTTTGCTGGAATAAAGGATCGCTTCCCCTTCTCGTTCACCGAAAAAAGTTCCATTGATTTCTCGAACCTGCTTATTGATTTCCGATTGGGACAGCTTGTCGGCCTTGGTCGCCACCATAATATATTCCACACCACACGCGTGAAGCCAGCGTTGCAGGTCGATATCTAAAGGAGACGGGCTTCTCCTCACGTCGACAATCAACACAACCGCCACCAGCGACTTTCGTTTTAAAAGATAGCTCTCGATCATTTTTTTCCAGCGATTGCGCACCGGTGCCGGAACCTTGGCAAACCCGTACCCAGGTAGATCAGCGAAGATCAAATCATCGTTCACTTTGAAAAAATTAATCTCCTGCGTCTTGCCGGGCGTTTGGCTGGTCTTGACCAGCTTCTTCCGGTTGAGAAGCGAATTGATAAGAGACGATTTCCCAACGTTGGACCGGCCCACAAAGGCCAATTCGGGGTACATGGGCGTTGGATACTGCCGGGACGATACCGCGCCAGTCATGAATTCTGCCGAAACTATTTTCATAACCTAGTTTGCTAATTGCACCTCAGAATGGCAAAGGAAAGGAAAAATCTATTTCCCTTTTAAAGGCCTGGTCCAAAGGGTAAGACTAGGAAGATTTTGGCTTTTCTTCAGGACCAAACATCTAACAAAAAAAACGCGGCTTTTTGTGCAGAGTGGACGGTTTTACGACCCAAACTTATTGATCACCAGACCAGAAAGGAGTTTGGGATA
>CAJWLY010000234.1 GCA_913043155.1 uncultured Nitrospinaceae bacterium
CGCAGACTGACTGGGCGATGTCCATAGCCTCTTCAACGATTTCGCGCGCATTGAGATTGGAATGGTTGATCAGGGCTTTGGCTGCCGACTGGGCAAACATGCCTCCCGATCCAATGGCAAGGATACCGTCGTCGGGTTCGATTACATCACCGTTGCCTGAAATCAGAAACGACTGGTCTTTATCGGCGACAATCAGCATGGCCTCAAGGCGGCGCAGTAGCTTGTCGGTGCGCCAGTCCTTGGCGAGTTCTACGGCCGATCGCGCGAGGTTTCCCTGGAATTTTTCCAGCTTCTCCTCGAACCGAGCGAACAGCGCGAACGCGTCTGCCGTGGCCCCGGCGAAGCCACCGATCACCTTGTCATGATACATGCGCCGTACTTTGTTGGCGGAGTGCTTCATGATGGTATTGCCGATACTGACTTGCCCGTCACCTCCCATGGCGAATTTGTTGTTACGTCGTACGGCGAGAATGGTAGTTCCGCGCATCATTTAGAATTCCATTGATCAAACGGCTGCCAGTGTGCAGGCTGCAGGATTCGAAAGTTTTATTACTCTATATCAATTGTTGGTGAATGACCAGAGGGTCCTGATTTTTTTCGGGCCCTGGGGTGGGCCTTATCATAAGTCTCGAGCAGTCGATCAATAGTGAGGTGAGTGTATTTCTGGGTGGTGGAGAGACTTGCGTGTCCCAGCATTTCCTGGATGGTCCGTAGGTCAGCGCCTGCTTCCAGCATGTGGGTGGCAAAAGTATGGCGTAATGAGTGCGGAGAAATATTTTCCGGAAAATGGTTAGAGCGGATATATCGGGTCATGACCTTGCGTACTCCACGCACGGAGATGGACTGGGCCCGCTGGTTCAGAAACAAACGGACCGGAACTGGATCCGGTTTCTTTTTCCGCAGGTATTCAGTGCGGTATTCCAGATAAGTTTTGATTGCTCCCACAGTTTTTTTACCGAGAGGAAGAACCCGCTCCTTATTCCCCTTGCCCAGTACCTTGACGCTTCGTTGTTCGAGCTTGAAGTTGTCAGGAGACAGTCCCACCAGTTCGCTGATGCGAACACCCGTACCGTAGAACAACCCCAGGATGGCCCGATCCCGCGCGCCAGTGAAGGAGTCAGGCTGAGGCAGGTCCAGCAGGCGAAACACTTCATCGACCGACAGGTGGGAAGGGAGTTTGTTTACTTTTTTTGGAATCGGGATTGTTTTTGCAAAGTTGGTTTTGAGGTAACCCTCCCGGCACAAGAACTTGAAAAAAGAACTCAAAGCCGAGAGTTTACGACCCATCGTAGTCCCAGAATTGGATTGCTCGTAGAGCCGGCCCATGAAGGAACGGACGGCCAAGCGGTCAAGCCGATCGATCTGGACCCCAGACTCATCGCAGGCGTGGCCAGTTTCCCGTAGGAATGCGTCAAACTGAGCGAGGTCGTTGAGGTAGGCTGAAACCGTGTTGGGTGACGCGTTTTTCTCACCGACGAGGTATTTTTTGAACTCTGCGATATGTATATGCAATTATATAACTCCTTTTATATCAATGTATAAAGAAGTAGGTGTAAAGTCAAGACGCGATGAGATCGGATTTCTGTACTGATGGTCGAGCTGGCTGCGATGTTATAGAATGAGGCAGACCGCAGCCGGTCTCAGGTAACGAGCCAGAAAAGAAAGAAGAGCAGGAGGCTAGAGAGAACCACCTGCAGGGCAAAGGGAAATCCGGGGCCTGTGAACAGGATGAGCGCCGTGCAGGCACAAAGGGTGATGAACGCCAGGGCGATGCGGGTACGGTGCTTTAATACGGAGGGTACGTGATTGATGTTCGGGGGGGACTTTTCCTGTGGGCGGTCTTCTGGGGGCTCGGTCATACGCGGTTTTTATGAAAAGAGTTTCTTCATTTCATCGACGAGCAGAATATCTTCCACTTCTGCGAACGTATCCTGCGCTGTCATCGAAGCCTCTTCCTCTAGGAAATTACTATCGTCTGAGAGATCACCCCGTTTGAAACCCAGTCTCGGGTAGGAGTTCAGATAATCTTGAATGTCCTGCAGGTCGAAAGCACTTTTGATCTCCGCCATAAATTGCTCCAGTACTTCTTCAAGTCGATCTATCTGCTCAAAGGTTGC
>CAJWLY010000235.1 GCA_913043155.1 uncultured Nitrospinaceae bacterium
AGGTGTTGACGCATCGGTCACCCCTGACGACATCGCAACCGTAGTCGCCACATGGACTGGCATCCCCGTCAACAAGATCATGGAAACCGAGGCGGCAAAATTAACGCAGATGGAAGACAATCTGCATAAACGGGTGATCGGTCAGAATAATGCCATTGTCGCCGTAAGCAACGCCATTCGCCGCAACCGGGCAGGCCTTAAGGAAAAACACAAACCCATCGGAACCTTCCTCTTTCTTGGCCCCACAGGAGTGGGGAAAACTGAACTCGCCAAGGCGCTGGCAGAATTTCTCTTGGATGACGAAAACCGACTTATCCGGCTCGACATGTCGGAGTATATGGAGAAACATTCCGTTTCCAAAATCATCGGTTCGCCGCCGGGTTACGTCGGCTACGATGAGGGCGGACAACTCACGGAAAAAGTCCGGCGCAACCCCTACACCGTTATCCTGCTCGATGAACTGGAAAAAGCGCATCCAGATGTGTTCAACATCCTTTTGCAATTGCTTGATGATGGACGGCTAACCGACGCGCATGGCCGGGTCACAAGTTTTAAAAATGCTATTGTCATAGGAACTTCAAATATTGGCTCGAAGTCCATCTCAACCACCCATAAGGCGATCGGATTTGCCTCCGAAGAAACATCGAAGGATTATGGCAAGGTCAGGGACGTAGTACTTTCTGAAGCAAAAAAATTTTTCAAACCCGAATTTCTCAACCGACTCGATGACCTCATCGTTTTTCATAACCTGACTCCGAAGGAACTCCGCCAAATCGTAGACCTCATGATCGAAAACCTGAATAAACGTATGGGAGAAAAAAATCTAAGCATTGAGGTAACGACCAAGGCAAAAGACAAGCTTGCCAAGGACGGGTTCAGCGAAATCTACGGAGCACGTCCATTAAGACGCCTGATCGAAGACCAAATCGAAAATACGATCTCCATGAAAATTATCTCCGGGGAACTGGGGTTGGGGAAAACGGTCACCGTCGACCTCGTCCGCGGGGAATACACCTTCAGTGAATCCTAGCATGTTTCGATGAGCCAATTGATGACCACACTTTTTTGGCAACCCGCTATAACCAACGAACTTCGTGTCCGATACTAAGATCGTCCAACCCGACCGCAGATTGGCGGCCCTAGCCTTAATCGTAGCACTGGGGGTGGTTCTACACCGCCTCGAAGCACTCCTCCCCCTGCCCGCACCTTGGATCAAACTGGGCCTCGCTAACGTAATGACTCTCATCGCCCTGGTTTTTCTCGGATTCCGCGATGCGCTGATGGTCACCCTCCTGCGGGTGATTCTGGGTTCTATCTTAGGAGGAACTTTTCTCAGCCCAACATTTTTTTTGAGCTTGGCAGGCGGGGTTGCAGCAACAGTAATTATGGCTTGGATTTACAGGCGCGGAAGAGGACCATTCAGCCTTATCGGCGTCAGTGTTTGCGCCGCGTATGCTCACACGCTCGCAGTGATCTTTTGCGTGTATTTCTTCTGGATCCGGCAGGAAGCATTGCTAAAGCTCCTGCCTGTATTTTTCATATTTGCCCTCATCACCGGTGTCTTCACGGGGATCGTCGCCAACCTCATCACACAACGGCTTGAGGAAAAGCGGGTTGCCTTTCCCTAACCACCGACTGCTTTTGATGCCAACTCCATAGCATTCTTACCCTCCAAAAATCCGTTCCGCTTTTTCCGATTGGCTAGGTAGCACCTAAGAAAGTGCCGATTAGATGTGTTTATCAGGTCAAAACCTCGCCGCAAAAATCGCACGCGGTATCCTGCTCCGAGGCGACATGCCCGCAAGCGGAGCAGGTGACAAATTGTTCATGATCGTCGATCAATCGGCGGGCCACACCCACATCTTCTTTTCGTGTCCATAACCGTACCTTTGTCAACTCCCCCGCCGGAGCCGGCCCGGCATGGAACGATACGTTCTCCAACTGGCATGGGATGCCCTCGCTCTCCAGGAATCCGCGGATGATGTACGCATTTTCCTCTTGGACCACTGTAGCGACCACCTCCAAGTCCGCTTCTCCAATCGTGTTATCGGAAAGTTTGGCTTCAAGCGCCACTTCACAGGTCGGGCAAGTTTTGATCTCGGGACG
>CAJWLY010000236.1 GCA_913043155.1 uncultured Nitrospinaceae bacterium
GCCTGAAACTGAAAAAAACCAAGCCGATTCAAATTGGAGCCGTGAAAATTGGCGGTAAACATCCAATTGCTCTGATCGCTGGGCCCTGCGTGATCGAATCGGAACGCGGCGCCATGACCATCGCCGAAAAACTCAAACGCATCACCGACGATGCAGGCATCCCATTCATCTTTAAATCATCCTACGACAAGGCCAACCGTTCCTCGATCGATTCTTTTCGCGGCCCCGGACTTAACAAGGGCCTAGCAATCATGGGGAAAATCAAGCGGGAACTGAATATCCCCCTCCTTTCCGACATACACACCGAAAAAGAAATTGCTCCCGCTTCCGAGGTGCTCGACGTTCTACAGATTCCAGCGCTTTTGTGCCGCCAGACTGACCTTCTGGTAAAAGCAGCAAAAACAGGGCGCCCCGTCAACGTCAAGAAAGGACAGTTCATGGCACCGTGGGATATGAAAAACGTTGTCGACAAACTCGTCAAAAGCGGATGCAGGAAAATCCTGCTCACCGAACGCGGTTTCATGTTCGGATACAACAATCTGGTCGTGGACATGCGTTCGCTGGTGCTGATGCGTAATTTCGGTTATCCGGTGGTATTCGACGCCACGCATAGCCTGCAACTTCCAGGCGGCAAGGGAGACCGGAGCGATGGGCAAAGAGAGCTCATTCCCGATATCGTACGTGGAGCCGTGGCTGTGGGATGCGACACCCTGTTCATGGAGATCCATCCCAACCCCGACAAAGCAAAGTCAGATGGCCCCAATATGCTCAAGCTCTCTCAACTACCCATGCTCCTCAAACAGGTAAAAGCACTCGATCGAGCCGTCCGCAATGCTTCCTGAAACACCTGCCTGGGGGTAAAAAAACCGGGTCTCCCGCACCAATTTCTTAGTTATGGGGAAGATGTCATGCCAATACGAATCCTTGTAACTTTTGTATTGACCACCCTGCTATCAGTGGCCCCGGCCAACGCTGAGCCAAGGGGCCAGTGGAGAGAACTGCCCCCCATACCCAGCAAACGTACCGAAGTCGCGGTGGCATACCTTGACGGCAAGGTCTATGTTGTCGGAGGTTTCACTCAGAAAGGTATCACTCGCCATGTGGACGTATGGGATCCAAAATCAGGAGAGTGGTCTTCAATCATCCCCCTTCCCCGTCCGCTGCATCACACCACCGCTTCTGCAGTAGACGGAAAACTGTACGTGATCGGCGGGTTCGCCACCGGCATGTGGAATCCCGTCAACACCACCTACGAGTACGATCCGGGCCGACATGAATGGAACGAAAAAGCCCGCATGCCCACCGGGCGCGGCGCCTTGGCCGCTACCGTGATCGACAGCAAAATCTACGCAATCGGAGGGGCTCACCGGAAACTCATTTCTTTAGTCAACACTCCCGCCCTGGAAGTGTACGACCCGAAGTCCGACACTTGGAAACAACTCACCCCAATGCCCACACCGCGCGATCACCTGACCGCATCCTCCTTCAACGGGAAACTGTATGCCATCGGCGGACGCGTCAATGTCAATTTTCATCGCAACCTCGATGCTAACGAAGTTTACAATCCGAAAACCAATCGCTGGACCCCACGCAAACCCCTGCCGACCAAAAGAAGCGGCATCACATCACAGGTGCTTGACGGAAAGATCCTAGTCCTCGGCGGGGAGTCGGGTGGCGGCACCTTCACCGAAAACGAAGCCTACGATCCGGCAATCGATTCCTGGGAAACTCTTGCCCCCATGCCTGCGGGACGTCACGGACTGGGCTCAGCAAGTCACGAAGGAGCCATCCATCTGTTTGCGGGCGGACCCAACCCCGGCGGAGGCGGCAGTAACACGCATACAATGTTTGTATTGAAACAAAAATAGGGGAAAGAAAGGGATCTCCTCAAAACTCGACAAAATCGCCCTCCACCAAAATCTTCCTTAAATTGTCACCAAACCACACCGACTGAAAGAGGTCTACCTATTAAAGTCAGGGGCCTGCAAAAGTGTCCTTATAAAATCTGTGAGGTTTCGGGTAGCTTTCTGTGATTGCTGGCGAAGGGATATGAAATGGGGAATCGTTTGAGGATGGGTGACCACGTACCACCCGGCTT
>CAJWLY010000237.1 GCA_913043155.1 uncultured Nitrospinaceae bacterium
ATCAGATCGTTACTGCTGCGAAGGAAGCAGAAACATTCGGATCCAATGAGTTTTCCGTCGTCGTTTCGGGCACCGCATTGGACGACCGCAACGAACTCGACCGGGTGATTGAGGCAATCAAACGCATCAAAAAGGAAACCAACCTAGAAGTCTGTTGCTCGCTTGGCTTGATGAGCCTGGAGAGCATGAAGGAGCTTAAAGCGGCCGGGCTCGACCGCTGCCACCATAATCTCGAAACGGCAGCGAGCCACTTTGAAAATATCGTAACGACACACACCTATGACGACGAAGTGCGGGCCGTGAACAACGCAAAAGAAGCCGGACTCCAAGTGTGCGTGGGAGGGGTATTCGGGATGGGAGAATCCTTCGCCCAGCGGGTGGAACTTGCCTTCGACATCCGTGACCTGAACACACAGTCGTTTCCCATCAATTTCCTGAAATCTATTGAAGGTACCGCACTGGAACATCTGGGCTTAATGGACCTCTACGAAGCACTTCGTACCATCGCCATGCTCAGGTTGGTCCTTCCGACTATCGATCTATTTGTCTGCGGTGGGCGCGAGGAAGTGTTCAACAACAATCAGGAACGGCTTTTTGCTGCCGGCGCCAACGGCATTCTCGGAGGAAACTATCTCACTACCAAGGGTCAAGACCCTAAACGCGATATCGAAATGATCGAAAACCTCGGTCTGCATCCCGTTTACCAGCCTGCCTAACCAAAACTCCCATCTTTTTATAAACTCTCCGGTTAAAGACAGGGTTCGAATCAGTGGGTTACCAACGTTGCAGTTATCTAAGGTTTAGAAGGGTGGAATTGCTACGGACTCTATTTGGCTTGAGGACTAGGCGAGGTTTTCGTCGATCACTTTTTTGATTTCGGCCTTAGATTTAACGCCTACCATTTGCTGAACAACCTCGCCACCCTTAAAAAAAAGGAGCGTGGGAATTCCGCGGATCCCGTACTTGGTGGCAGTATTGGGATTGTCGTCGACATTCAGTTTCCCGACCTTGATCTTTTCCTCATATTCACCAGCGATTGCCTCGACAGTAGGCGAGAGCATCTTGCAGGGCTGGCACCATTCTGCCCAGAAGTCCAGAATGACCGGTTTGTCGGATTGAAGGACAGAAGACTCAAACTCAGCATCGGTTATAGTGACAACCTTCCCAAGTGACATATATAGCTCCTTTAAAAATTGCAGTTTTCCTGCCGCTCATGAATGTGGCCCGCAGGTCTCAGAGCCATCGGATGACTTGGCACGACCGGCTTCACTGCTTTGTAACTGTTTGGGGGCAATTTTTAAGATATAAGCAGGCGCACCAACGCAGATTCTAAGCAAAATTTCAGCAGCAAAATGATGAAAAGTATACTATCATACGGCCTCAACAGCGACAATGGTTTTTACCCAACACCTTATTTTTAAATAATTTAACCTTATTTTAGTGGTGAACTGCCAGGAGCATCTATGAGCGACACAATCAATTTTTTCGCCTACAACGAGTTGATGAACGAAGCCCATTTCAAAAAAAATGGTTTGGAATATATTGAAAGAATTACCGTTACTCTTTCCGCTTGGCGAATCGTTTTCAACAAACTCCCGGTAGGGAAAGATGCTCCGGAGGGACTCGGACTGCCAAACATCGAGCCAACCCCAAATAACGCCGGGATGATGGAAGGAGTTCTCTACAAGATGGACGAGAGTTTTTTGCCTAAACTCGACGAACTCTTCGACTATCCCAGGGAATACACACGTAAGCTAATGAACCTCAACCGCCACGACTTCACCATAGTCAAGGGAGCCGTGTATTTCGCTCAACCCGGGCGCATCGGCAAAAAACTCAAGCCCAACAAGGCCATGATGAAGCTGTACAGAAGTTCTAAAAAGGACATGAGCATGCTCTATTTTTCGAGGCTCATGAATACCCGAACCTGTGACTGACCGGAGGCATGACTGAAAGAACTGCAATCGTTCGCACACCCGGCTCCTCTTTTGTCCGTGCGTTATCTGCGCATCCTGAAAAACACCTGATCGATGTAAAACTCACCCGCATTCAACATGCCCGGTATGTCTCGGCCCTTGAGGCGGCC
>CAJWLY010000238.1 GCA_913043155.1 uncultured Nitrospinaceae bacterium
GGGAATTTGTGACGATTCACCGCTCGGCAAGCGAAAACAAAAAAACCGTGGTGGGCAGTGAATGCCTGCTCATGGATTATGTTCACGTTGCGCATGATTGTGTTATTGGGAATGAAGTGGTCATTGTGAATGGAACCCAGCTTTCCGGCCATGTTATTGTCGAGGAGCGGGCTTTTGTCTCAGGAATGGTTGGGGTTCATCAGTTTGTCCGGTTAGGAAAACTTTCTATGACTGGCGGGATGAGTCGCATCGTACAGGATATTCTCCCATTTTGCACCGTGGAGGGGGACCCCGCCCGGTTAATTGGCACGAATGCGGTGGGACTCAAGCGGGCCGGGTTGGCCCCTGCTGTACGGGCTGGACTGAAAAAAGCGGTCCGCTTTCTGATGCAGGATGATTTGAATACGACCCAGTCCATCGAAAAGATCGATGGAGAAATTGAAATGTCCGATGAAATTCGTTATCTTATCAACTTTATAAACGATTCGGATCGTGGGATTGTTAAATAAAACCGGAATTTTTATATAATGGCACTGTGTAAAATAGGAGTTGTGGGAGTCGGCAGGATGGGAGAGTACCACGTCGGCGCGCTGTCTGAAATGCGCGGCGCCGATCTGGTTGGAATCGTTGATAGCAATGCGGAACGGGCCGGAGCCCTCGGAGGCCGGTATAACATCCCTCATTACACAGACCACAAAGATCTTTTTGGGAAAGTAGATCTCGTCGTCATCGCAGTTCCCACATCGGCGCACTATGCGGTTGGAAAGGATTTTCTAAATGTGGGTGTTCACACCCTGTTGGAAAAACCTTGCGCCAATGACCTAAATCAGGCGCGCGAACTTTTCGATCTTGCCGATAAAAAAAATCTAACCCTTCACATAGGCCATGTTGAGCGGTTCAACGGGGCGGTGCAGGAACTGTTCAAGATAGTGCAGAATCCCATTTTTGTCGAATGTAGGCGGATGGGTCCCTTTGCTAGTCGCATGAAGGATGATGGCGTCGTCTTGGATGTGATGATCCACGATATTGATATTGTTCTCAGTCTCGTTCAGTCCGAGGTGGTTAATGTTAATGTGGTTGGGAGTTCTGTGTTTTCTGGGCAGGACGACTTGGTCAACGCCCAGATCGAATTTGAAAATGGGTGTATTGCCAACATCCTCGCCAGCCGGGCTTCGCAAAATAAAGTAAGGACGCTTGAGGTAACGCAAAAAGATTCCTCCATCCTTCTGGATTATACGGAGCAGGAAATATTCATTCACAGAAAATCTTCCTCGGAACACCTGTTGAGCAAAGACTCCCTTCGTTACAAACAGGAGTCGCTGATAGAACGGATTTTTGTGCATAAAGACAATCCGCTTAAACTTGAGCTTAAGCATTTCATTGATTGTGTGACCAATGGCAGCCCACGCAAAGTGGCCGTTGAGAGGGAATTGAATTCCCTTAAAATCGCGTTAAAAATACTCGACCAGTTCAAGTCAGGTAGAACGAACTGATCAGAGTACGAACACCTGCCGCCGGGGTCATCCGGCCTTTGATTCCATGAATGATCAGTCCAGGCGAATCGGGCTCTTAGCGGGTCTTGGAGAGGTACCTGTCTATTTTGCCGATCGGGCCATGCGCAATGGGATTCGAATCGTTTCGGTTGCGTTTACCGACGAGATCCATTCTCAACTCATGCCTTTTGTCGAGAGGGGATATTCCATTGGTCTGGGTAAGACGGGAAAGATTTTCCAGACGTTCAGAGACGAAGGTATTACTGACTTGGTGATGTTGGGTAAGGTGGATAAGAGCGTGATTTTCAAGCCCGAGCTCTTTGATCTGCGTGCATTGAAAGTTCTGAAACAACTCGTTACTAGGGAAGACAAAACCTTATTGCTTGCTGCTATCCGTGAGATGGAAAGTGAAGGTTTTCATGTTCTGGACCAGAGGGAGCTTCTTACAGAACTCTTTCCTGCGGAAGGTCAGATTACCCGTCGGAAGCCATCGAAGCAGGAAATGGAGGATATAC